>JACCTU010000130.1 GCA_013812235.1 Actinomycetota bacterium
TCGGGTTCCGGCTCGGGTTCCGGCTCAGGTTCCGGTCCGGGCCCCGGCAGCGGCTCCTCCAGCTCGAGCTCGGCGGCGGGCGTAAGCGGCTCGGGCGCGGGCGCTGGCTCGAGCTCCGGCCCGGGGATCGGCTCCGGCACTCGTTCGAGCACGGGCTGGGCGGCGGGATCGGGCTCGCGCGGCACGACGCGCACGTGCCTCGGCTCGAGCTCCGTGGGGGCCGGTGGCGCCGCCGGCGTCTCTTCGGCGCGCCCGCGTGTGCGACGGCGCACTGCGCCTTGGCCCGGCCACGCACCCGTGCGCGAGACGGCCACGTCGAACACGATCACCAGCAGGTACGCGAGCACCATCACGAGCACGATCGCAGTCCACTCCAAGCCGGCGAACCCGGCCACGAGGCGGCGGCGGCGAGGAAGATCGCCTCGACGACGAATCGCGGCCCGAACACCCGCCGGCTCACGGCGCGCTAGGGCTTCGGCGGCAGCGCCGACGAAGCGGCGGAGCGGCCGGGATTTTGCGATGTGGACATCTCGCTCTCTCGCTCCTTCGCTCACGGTGACCGTTGACGACTGTCCCCAAAGTATGACCTCTGTATCAGCCTGACCGACGAAAGGGCTTAAATCGGGTCCGCCGTCACCTTGATTCCAAGTTCGGCGAGGACTTCCTGCGGGATCGGGGTCGGCGCGCCTGTCAGGGGGTCCGACCCGCTCGCCGTCTTCGGGTAGGCGATCACCTCGCGGATGGTGGACTCGCCCGCCATCAGGGCGACGAACCGTTCGATCCCGAGCGCGAAGCCTCCGTGCGGAGGTGCGCCCATCCGGAGGGCGTCGAGGAACCAGCCGAACTTCGCCTGCGCCTCCTCGTCGGACATGCCCATCGCCCGGAAGACCCGCTCCTGCACCTCCTGACGGTGGATCCTGATCGACCCCGAGCCGAGCTCCCAGCCGTTCCAGATCAGGTCGTAGTGCTGGCTGAGCGCCGAGCCGGGACCGGACTCGATCAGGTCCTCGTGCTCGGGCATGGGCGCCGTAAAAGGATGGTGGACGAACGTCCACCGCCCCGTCTCCTCGTCGTGGAGGAAGAGCGGGAAGTCCAGGATCCAGAGGAACGCTTCCTGCGAGTCGTCGATCAGGCCGAGCTCGGCGCCGAGGTGCGAGCGCAGCGCGGCCAGCACGCGCTCGACGATGGGCTCGGTGTCGGCCGCGAAGAGGACGGTCGAGCCGGGCGGCGCGCGAAAGGCTTCCAGCTCTCGCTCGGAGAGGAACTTCGCGATCGGCGAACGTACGTCGCCGGACTCGTCGACGACGACGTAGGCGAGCCCCTTCGCGCCCCACTCCTTCGCGAACTCCTCGAGGCGTCCGAGCTCCGCGCGCGAGAAGGCGCGCGGAGCAACGAGGTAGCGGACCACGGGCGCGCCTGAGAAGACGCCGAACTCCGATCCGCGCGTCACATCGGTCGTGTCCTGGATCTCGAGGGCGAAGCGAACGTCAGGCTTGTCGGTCCCGTACCGGAGCATCGCCTCGGCGTACGCGAGCCGGGGAAACGGTCGTATGGGCGGCGTCTTGCCCGACGCTTCGAACGCCGCGACGACGACACGCTCGAGCACCCCGAGCACGTCCTCGCGAACCGGAAACGCGAGCTCGAGGTCGAGCTGTCGGAACTCGAACTGGCGGTCGGCGCGGAGATCCTCGTCACGCCAGCAGGTCGCGATCTGGTAGTAGCGGTCGAGCCCGCCGACCATGAACAGCTGCTTGAAGAGCTGCGGGGACTGCGCCAGCGCGAAGAACTTGCCCGGCTGGAGCCGAACCGGGACGAGGAAGTCACGCGCGCCTTCCGGCGTGCCGAGGGTCATGCTCGGAGTCCAGACGTCGATGAAGCCCTGCTCCTCCATCGTGTCCCGGATCGCCCCGATCACGTTCGCCGAGAGCCGGAGGTTCCGCTGCATGCGCTCGCGCCGAAGGTCGAGGTAGCGGTAGCGCAGCCGCACGATCTCGTCGACGTTCTCCTCGTCGAGCTGGAACGGCAGGGGGTCCGAGCGCGAGACGATCTCGAGCTCGTCGACCTGCACCTCGATCGCGCCGGTCGGGAGGTTCGGATTGACCGCCTCGGGCGCCCGGCGGACGACTTCGCCGCGCGCGCGCAGGACGAACTCGCCGCGGACGTCGTGCGCGACGACGGCTGCCTCGGGCGCACGGTCGGGGTTCACGACGAGCTGCACGAGTCCAGTGTGGTCGCGCAGGTCGATGAAGACAAGACCGCCGTGATCTCGCCGGCGAGCGGTCCAGCCGGCGAGCGTCAGCCGTTGGCCGACCTGGTCCGCGGTGACCTCGCCGCAGTACGTGTCGCGCCACTCGTTCACCGGAGCACCGTAGCCGCGACCTTGTCGACGGGCACGTCCTGCTCGACGTCGCCGCGCTTGATCGTCGCGCCGTCCGCGCGCACGTGAACGAACGCCCGCGCGCCGGACCGCGCGAGTTGCGTGCGCTGACCCTTGAGCGAGCGCCCGGCGTAGTCGGCGTCGCACGAGACCCCGGCCGCGCGCAGCTTGGGAAGCTCGGCAAGCGCAGTGGCACGGTCCGCGTCGGGCTCGATCAGGAAAAAAAGGTCGAGCTCGCGAGGCTCCGCGGTGATCCCCTCGTGTTCGAGTGCCTGCACCAGGCGCTCGACACCCGCGCCGAAGCCGATCCCCGGTGTCGGCGGACCGCCGAGCTCCTCGATCAGGCCGTCGTACCGACCACCCGCGCAGATCGTCGACTGCGCCCCCTCCTCGGGACCGACGAACTCGAAGGTCGTGCGCGTGTAGTAGTCGAGGCCGCGCACGAGGGTCGGTTCGAGGGTGTACGGAACGTCGAGCGCGTCGAGGTACCGGCGCACCTCCGCGAAGTGCTCGCGGCATGCGTCGCACAGCGACTCGCCGATCTTCGGCGCGTCGGCGAGCGCCGCGCGGACGCTGGGGCTCTTGACGTCGAAAACGCGGAGCGGGCTCGTCGCGCGCTTCTGACGCGCCTCGTCGTCGAGCACCGAGTCGTTCGCGGCGAGCCACTCGACGAGCTTCTCGACGTACGCCGGGCGGCAGTTCGCGTCGCCGATCGAGTTGAGCTGCAGCTCCCACTGCGTCACGCCGAGCCGGCGAAGCACCTCGACGTACAGCTGGATCACCTCGGCGTCGATCGCGGGGTCGTCGGAGCCGATCGCCTCGACGGACTGCTGCCAGTGCTCGCGGTAGCGGCCCTTCTGCGGCGTGGCGTAGCGGTACATCGTCGCCTGCGTGTAGAGCTTCACGGGCTGCGGGTCGCGCTGCATCCCGTGCTCGAGGTAGGCGCGGCAGATCGGGGCCGTACCCTCGGGTCGCAGCGCGAGCAGACGTTCGCCCTGGTCCTCGAAGACGTACATCTCCTTCTGCACGACGTCGGAGCCTTGGCCGGACGTGCGGAGGAAGAGCTCGGCGTCCTCGAACACCGGCGTGACGATTCGGGCGTAGCCGTACGTCTCGGCGACCTCGGCGAGCGTGCCCGTGGCGAGCTGCCAGAGCGGCTGCTCCGACGGGAGGACGTCGTGGGTCCCGCGCGGCGCCTGGAACTTCACTGCGAGGCGGAGCGGAGCCCTGCGAGGAAGGGGTTGCGCGCGAGCTCAGCTCCGAGCGTCGTCGCGGGGCCGTGGCCGGAGTACACGACCGTCTCGGGCGGATACCGCTCGGTGAGCAGGCGGATCGAGTCGAGCAGGGTCTCCCAGTCGCCGCCGGGGAGGTCGACGCGGCCGACGCCGCCCGCGAACAGGACGTCGCCGGAGAAGAGGCTCGCGCCCGCGTAATAGGAAAGGTGTCCGGGAGCGTGGCCCGGAACGTCGAGGACGTCGAACCCGATGTCGGCGAGCTCGAGGCTCTCTCCGCCAGAGACACGACGCGCTCCCTCGTAGCCGCGAACGTCCAGCCCCGGCGGCGAAAACGGGCTCTCGAGCCCGCCGACCGCGTCCGGCGAGACGTACACGGGCGCGCCCGTGGCCTCCGCCAGGTCGGCGACGCCGCCGATGTGGTCGAAGTGCGTGTGTGTGAGCACGATCGCGCCGCAGGTGAGCCCTGTGCGCGCGAGCTCCGCTTGCAGCCTCTCCAGGTCCCCGCCGGGATCGACGACGACGGCTTCGTGAGCAGCCTGGTCGGCCCGAACGACGTAGCAATTCGTGCCGATCGGGCCGAGCTGGTACGTGTCAACCGCGAGCGCCACCGGGGCGTTGAGTCTACTCGGGACGGTTAGGATCCCTCGCCGTGCAGAACTGGAACCTGATGGAGATCGACACGCCCGAGGGAAGCCGCTCGCCCGTCGTCCTGCACTCCGAGGACGGAGAGGCGCGAGCGGTCCTGATCGGCCTGAAGCCCGGGCAGCGGCTCGGCGACCACCAGGTCAAGGAGGCGGCGTTGCTCGTCGTGGTCGACGGCGCTGTCGACGTGGAGGCGGGCGCGGAGCGGGTGTCGGCCGGCCCAGGCACGGTGTTCAGGTTCGACCCGGACGAGCGGCACTCGATCTCGAGCGCGCCGGGGGCGAAGTTGCTGCTCGTGCTCGCACCGTGGCCGGGCGCCGGCCACTACCGGGGCGGGCAGGCCACAGCGCGCTAGCGCTTCGACTGAGGAACTGCGCCGGTGCGCTTCACGTAGCGCTTGTACATGAACGAGTCCATGAAGTAGCTGAACGGCAGGAAGATCGCCATCAGCCAGAGCGTCGTCAGGGCCTGCTGGATCACCGTGGCGTCGGCGCTCGTGAGCATCACCGTGATGAACATCAGCGGCGCGAAGATCAAGCCTCGCTTCGCGACTCGCCCCCAGGACGGCGGCTGGACGCGGACGCCCTGGGCGGTCCGCGGGTTCGGCTTCGCGCGGCCGTTGCGCGAGGCGGTGCGCTCGGCCTTCACGTCGTCCTCGGCGACCTCGACCTCGTTGCCGTCCTCGTCGACGTAGACGTACTCGTACTCGTGCCGCTTGCTCTTGGCCTGGCGGCGCCGCTGCTTGCGGGTCGGCATTCGCTCTAGCCTAGCTCGCCGTGCGCCGGCTGCGGCTCCACACGAGGTCGCCGCCGCGGACGACCGCGCCGACCACGTCTCCGCCGAGGTGATACGCGAGGTAGCGCCAGTCCGGCGCATCGAGCAGGACCACGTCCGCGGCGAAGCCGGGCGCGAGCCGTCCGACGTGGCCGGCCCGCCCGAGGACGTGCGCCGCGTTCACCGTGCACGCCCCGAGCGCCTCGGCGGGCGAAAGTCGAAGCTGGGTGCAAGCGAGCGAGCAGACGAGCGGGAGGCTCTCGCAGAACGCGCTCCCCGGGTTGAAATCGGTCGCGAGAGCGACCGCCGCCCCGGAGTCGACGAGCGCGCGAGCGGGCGGCATCGGCCGGCCGAGAAAGAGCGCGCTGACGGGGAGCAGGACGCCAACAACGTCCGAGCGCGCCAGCGCACGCGCGCCGTCGGCCCCGGTCGCCTCGAGATGGTCGACGGAGCACGCCCCCAGCTCGATCGCGAGCGGGACCGCGCCCGACTCGCTGAACTGGTCGCCGTGCAGCCGGAGCGAGAGCCCGGCGGCTCGACACGCTTCGAGGTAACGGCGCGCCGGTGCCGCGTCGAATGCTCCGCGCTCGAGGAAGACGTCCGCCGCCTCCGCGAGCCCGGCAGCATCGGGCAGTACTTCGGAGAGCGCGAAGTCGAGATAGGTGTCCGCGTCGTCGAACTCGGGCGGGACGGCGTGCGCGCCGAGCCAAGTCGGAACGCCGCCCGCCGCGGCGACAGCTCTAAGTGAAGCAAGTTCGGTGTCGCGGTCGAGGCCGTACCCCGACTTCCCTTCGAACGTGGTGGTGCCCGCTCGGAGCATCCACGCCGCGTGGCGTCGGACCGCTCGCTCGAGCTCGTCCTCCGACGCCGCGCGCGTCGCGCGCACGGTCGACAGGATGCCGCCGCCTGCCGCGTGCAGCTCCTCGTAGCTCGCGCCCGCCGCGCGCAGCGAGAACTCCTCCACGCGGTCGCCCGCGAAGGACGGATGGGTGTGGCAGTCGACGAGGCCGGGGATCGCGCAGTGTCCGCTTCCGTCGAGCTCCACGACGTCGCCGTCGAGGGCCGGCAGGTCCCGCATGCGACCGACCGAGTCGATCACGCCGCCCGTGCAGAGCACGTACGCGTCGTCGAGCCAATCGACGTCCGCGAGCGCCCGACCGCGAAGCGGCGCGTCGCGACCGGCAGGCGTGACGAGCTGCTCGAGGTCGCGGATCAGCAGGCGCGTCGCGCCGGTCCCGCTCACGCAGCTCCGGCGCCGCCCATCGGCGGCTCGAAGCCGTGCTCAGCCGCCGCCGCGCGCGCTTCGGGGTAGCCGGCGTCGAGATGCCGCATCACGCCCGTGCCGGGGTCGGCGGTCAACACGCGTTCGAGCCGCTCGGCGGCGTCGTCGGTCCCGTCTGCGACGACGACCATGCCTGCGTGGATCGAGTTGCCGATCCCCACTCCGCCGCCGTGGTGCACGCTCACCCACGTCGCTCCCGCCGCGACGTTCAGCAGCGCGTTCAGGATCGGCCAGTCCGCGATCGCGTCACTTCCGTCTCGCATCGCCTCGGTCTCCCGGTACGGAGAGGCGACCGAGCCGGAGTCGAGGTGATCACGCCCGATCGCGACGGGCGCCAGCACGCGCCCGCTTCGCACGAGCTCGTTGATCGCGAGTCCGGCCTGGGCGCGGTCGCCGAGGCCGAGCCAGCAGATTCGCGCGGGTAGCCCCTGGAACGCAACCCGATCGGGTGCAAGCTCGAGCCACCGCTGCAGGAGCACGTCGTCGGGAAAGAGCTCGCGCAGGGTCTCGTCGATCGCCGCGATGTCAGCCGGGTCGCCCGAGAGCGCCGCCCAGCGGAACGGTCCCACGCCGCGGCAGAAGAGCGGCCGGATATAGGCCGGGACGAAGCCCGGGTATGAGAAGGCGTCCGCTACGCCGGCTTCATGAGCCTCCCCGCGAAGATTGTTGCCATAGTCGAAAACGTAGCTGCCGCGCTCGGCGAATTCGAGCAACGCGCGCACGTGTTGCACAATCGACACACGTGCTCGTCTGAGGTACTCGTCCGGATCGGACGCACGCAGTGCAGCCGCCTCGTGCACGTCGAGCCCGACCGGCACGTACCCGGTCAACGGATCGTGCGCGGCAGTCTGGTCGGTGACGAGGTCGAAGTGCTCCCCGCGGCGCACGAGCTCGGACACGACCTCAGCGGCGTTCCCGAGCAGCCCGACAGAGAGCGCTCGGCCCTCCCCGGCAGCCGCGCGCACGCGCGCCAACGCGTCGTCGAGCGAGTCGGCAGCCTCGTCGAGGTAGCGCGTTCGCAGGCGCCGCTCGATCCGCTCGGGGTCGACCTCGACGCACAGGATCGCCGCACCGGCCATCGTCGCAGCGAGCGGCTGCGCCCCACCCATCCCCCCGAGCCCTGCCGTGAGGATCGTGCGCCCGGCGAGGTCGGCCGACCCGTAGTGCGTCTCGCCCGCGGCCGCGAAGGTCTGGTACGTCCCCTGCAGGATCCCCTGCGTGCCGATGTAGATCCACGAGCCCGCCGTCATCTGGCCGAACATCGTCAGGCCAAGCGCCTCGAGCCGGCGAAACTCCTCCCAGTTTGCCCAGCGCGGCACGAGCAACGAGTTGGCGATCAGCACGCGCGGTGCACCCGGGTGCGTGCGGAAGACGCCGACCGGCTTGCCGCTCTGCACGAGCAGGGTCTCGTCGTCGCCGAGGCGGAGCAGCGTCGCGACGATCGCCTTCAGCGCCTCGTGCGACCGCGCCGCCTTGCCCGAGCCGCCGTAGACGACGAGCTCCTCCGGACGCTCGGCGACCTCCGCGTCGAGGTTGTTGAGCAGCATCCGAAGGGGCGCCTCGGTCGACCACGAGCGAGCGTTCAGCTCAGCCCCGCGCGGTGCGCGGATCGACCGGAGGTCGCCGCAAAGCGCCTCGACTGACTCGTCGACGGGCCTGGCGACCGCCACTACGAGAGCTCCCCCACCTCGGACTCGACGGCCGCGATCAGCGAGCCGTTTCGGATCGCCGTCGCGACGGCCTCGATGTCGCCGCCGAGCGACCGGTCGTCGCCGAGCCGGGGCGACAGGGTTCGCACGAACGCGCGCGTCGCGCGGACGCCGACGCCCGGCTCCAGCGGCGCGAGGAACTCAACGCCCTGCGCGCCGGCGAGCAACTCGATCGCAAGAGCGCGCTCCCCGTTTGCGAGCACCTGCCACCCCTTGAGCGCCGCGGCGTTCCCCATCGAGACGTGATCCTCCTGACCCGCGCTCGTCGGGATCGAGTCGACACTCGCCGGGTGCGACAGCACCTTGTTCTCGCTCACGAGCGCGGCCGCGACGTATTGCGGGATCATGAACCCTGAGTTGAGCCCACCGTCGACGGTAAGAAACGGGGGCAGCCCGTCGGACAGGCTCGGGTTGACGAGCCGCTCGATCCGCCGCTCGGAGATGCTCGCGAGCTCGGCGACGCCGAGCGCGAGGATGTCGAGCGCAAACGCGACGGGCTGGCCGTGGAAGTTCCCGTTCGAGACGAGCTCCTCTCGCTCGACGAGCACGAGTGGATTGTCGGTCGCCGCATTCACCTCGACACCGACCGTGTACGCAACGTGGTCGAACAGGTCGCGACACGCGCCGTGCACCTGCGGCGCGCAGCGGAGCGAGTACGCGTCCTGAACCTTGTCGCACCAGCGGTGGGACTCGTTGATCGCCGAGTCGTCGATCAGCCGCAGCACGTTCGCCGCCGACGCAGCCTGCCCGCGCAGCGGCCGAAGCGCCTGGATCTCGGGCATGAAGCTCGCGCGCGAGCCCTGCAGCGCCTCGAGCGACATCGCGCACGCGAGATCGGCGGCCTTCGCGAGCCGCCGGGCGCGAACGAGCCCGAGCGCACCAACCGCGGCCATGAACTGGGTGCCGTTGATCAGCGAGAGCCCTTCCTTTGCCTGCAGCCGCACGGGCACGAGGCCGATTCGCTCGAGCGCCACGCCGCCAGGCAAGAGCTCGCCGTCGAGCCACGCCTGCCCTTCGCCGACGAGCGGCAGCGCGAGGTGCGCGAGGGGCGCCAGGTCGCCGCTCGCGCCGACCGAGCCGCGGCTCGGCACGTTCGGGAGCAACCCACGGTTGATGCACTCGATCAGCAGCTCGACCGTCTCGATGCGCGCCCCCGAGTAACCCTTCGCGAGCGCGTTCGCGCGCAGCAGCATCGCCGCGCGCACGACCTCCGGCGCGTAGGGCTCACCGACGCCGCACGCGTGGCTGCGGAGGAGCCGCAGCTGGAGCTCCTCGGTCAGTTCCTCCGGGATCGACGCGGAGACGAACCGGCCGAAACCGGTGTTGATCCCATACGTGTGCTCGCTCGTGCCGTGCGCGGCGCGCTCGACCAGCTCGCGGGACGCACGCATCCGCTCGCGAGCGGAGTCGGCGAGCGAGACCGGCGACCCCTCGACGGCGACGTCCCAGACGTGGTCGACCGTGAGGTCTTCGCCGCTCAGCGCGCGACTCTGGATCACGGCGCGAGTGTAGTCCCCGGCCCAGAAGGGCAAGGTTGTGTGCATGTTTGCCCGGAAATTGAACCGCTCGCTCTGGCTCGAGCCCGCAGAGACCCGGTTCCCCAGCCTGACCGACACCCTCGACGTCGACGTCGTGGTGATCGGCGCGGGTATCACCGGCGTGACCACCGCGCACCTGCTGAAGGAGGCCGGGAAGTCGGTGGCGCTGATCGAGTCCTCGGGCGTCGGCTACGGGGCGTCCGGATACACGACGGCGAAGCTCACGGTCGGCCACAACCTCGTGTACCACGACCTGATCGAGTCGTTGGGCGAGGACGTCGCCAGCGGGTACGCGCGATCGAATCAGGAAGCGATCGAGCGGATCGAGGCGATCGTCCGCGACAACTCGATCGATTGCGACCTCGAGCGGGCGAGCAACTACGTCTACACGGAGCGCGAAGAGTCGGTGGGCGCCGTCGAGCGAGAGGCCGCGGCCGCCCGCCGCGCCGGGATCGACGCAGAGCTCACGACCGAGACCGATCTTCCGTACCCGGTCCGAGCCGCGGTCCGAGTCGACGACCAGGCGCAGTTCCACCCGTGGAAGTACCTCGCCGGACTCGCACGAACCGTCGACGGTGACGGCAGCCACGTCCTGGAGCTGACGCGCGCGACGAGCGTCCGCAGCGGGACCCCGTGTGAGGTCGAGACGGCGTCGGGCGTCATCCGCGCAGCGCACGTCGTCGTCGCGACGCAGATGCCGTTCCTCGATCGCGGGCTCTACTTCACGAGGGCCCACCCGTTGAAGTCGTACGCGATCGCCACCCGCGTCGACGCTGACAGCGCACCGAGTGGGATGTACATCAGCGTCGACCAGCCCACCCGCTCGATTCGCTCGACCCCGTCGGACGGAGGTGGACGCATGCTGATCGTCGGCGGCGAAGGCGGCCACAAGCCCGGAGACGACCCCGACACGAAGTCTCGGTACGCGAAGCTCGAGGCGTTCATGCAGGAGCGCTTCGGCGTGTCCGGCGCGGAGTACCACTGGTCGACCCACGACTACGTGCCGGTGGACAAGCTTCCTTACATCGGCCGCCTGCGGCGCGGCGACGACCGTGTGTACGTCGCAACCGGTTTCGCGAAGTGGGGTCTCACCAAGGGCACGCTCGCCGCGAGAGTCCTCTCCGACGCGATCCTCGGCCGCGCGAACGAGTGGGCCGAGCTCTACGATTCGACCCGAGTAGACCTTCGCCGCGGGGCGACGCGGTTCACGAAGGAGAACGCCGGCGTCGGGCTGCGATTCTTCCGCGACCGCGTCCGACCCCGTGACGGCCGTAAAGACGTTGAACGCCTCGCTCCCGGCGAGGGAACGATCGCGCGGCTCGGGGCGAAGCAGTACGCCGTCTTCCGAAACGACGCCGGTGAGCTGGGCGTGCTCTCGGCGCGCTGCACCCACCTCGGGTGCATCGTCGGCTGGAACGCCGCCGACCGTTCGTGGGAGTGCCCTTGCCACGGCTCCCGCTTCGCCGAAGACGGCACGCTCGTGCAGGGGCCGGCGACCGCGGACCTCCCGCGCGAGTCGCTACCTGAGTAGCCGGAGCTCGAGCACCCGCGAGGCATCGAACCCGTCGATCCTGAGCGCAGCGCCCGCGGCCGTCGCCGCAGCGCCGGCGGGCATCAAGCCGACCAGCTCGGAGCCGACCACTTCGAGACCGCGAGCTGCGGCCTCGGCTTCCACCCGGGCGACGATCTCGTGCAGCGCCGCCGCCTCCCAGTCCTCGACGTTCATGCTGACCTGCACGAACCCCGCGCGCGGGAGGTCGAGCCCGAGCGCGCGCACGCCGGGAAAGCCTCCACCCCGCTCGCGCACCAACGCTGCGATCTCGCGCGCCGCCTTGACGTCTCCGCGCAGGTTGACGTTGAACGCGATCAGCGCGCGGCGTGCGCCGACGAGGACTCCACCCGCCGCATCGTCGAGGAACGGCGGCCCATAGTCCGGCTTCAGTTCGCCCGTGTCGATGCGACGTTGCAGCTCCTCGGGCCCACCCCGCCGGAAGAACGACGGGCCGTTTCCGCCGCCCAGCTCCCCGTAGAAGAAGACGGGCAGTCCGAGCTCCGCGGCGAGCCGCTTGCCGACCAGGCGGGCGACGCGACGCGCGCGCGGCAGGTCCGCCCGGTCGATCGGGACGACCGGGACGACGTCCGCCGCGCCGATCCGGGGGTGCGCCCCTTCGTGGCGGCGCAGGTCGATCCGCTCCTTCGCCGCAGCGGCACCGGCGACGAGCGCGTCCTCGAGCGCCTTCTCCTCGCCGACGAGGGTGAACACCGACCGGTTGTGGTCCTCGTCCGCGTGAACGTCGAGCAGCTCCGCGTGCGCCCCGAGTGCCGAACCGATCGCGTCGATCGTCGCGCGGTCGCGTCCCTCCGAGAAGTTCGGCACCGATTCGAGCGGCAGCGCCACCGGCCTACTCTAGAAGTCCTTTGACGCGCCGTCGCTCGTCGTACCGCTCGCTCGCGTCGCTCCAGCGCGACCTCGCCGTCTGCCGCGCCTGCTTGGGGGCCGGCTACCCGCTGGAGTCGCTGCCCGTCCTCAACCCCGGCCTCGGGCAGCCCGCCTACCTGTACGGCCAGGCGCCGGGCCCGAACGAGGGCCTCGAGCGGCGGCCGTGGCGCGGCCGCGCCGGGCAGACGCTCCGCGGCTGGCTCGGGATGGACGAGGACACCTTTTACTCCACGTTCTATTGCGCGTCCGTCACGCGCTGCTACCCGGGCAAGAGCCCGGCGGGCAAAGGGGATCGGGTCCCCACCCCGGAGGAGCAAAACCTGTGCGAGTTCTGGCGCGACTGGGAACTCCGGTTGCTCCGGCCGCGGCTGGTCG
Source organism: Actinomycetota bacterium (assembly GCA_013812235.1). Lineage (GTDB taxonomy): Bacteria > Actinomycetota > Thermoleophilia > Gaiellales > Gaiellaceae > JACCTU01. The sequence goes on from JACCTU010000130.1 coordinate 12,373, forward strand.
TCCCGGTGGGCACGCTTGCGATTGGCCGCCTGCTCGGCAAGCGGCCCCTCGCGGACTGCGTCGGTGCTCGGTTCGAGCTCGCCGCCGACCGCGTGGGGATCCCGCTGCCGCACCCGTCCGGCGTGTCGCTCTGGCTGAACTCCCCCACGAACCGTGCGCTCGTCGAGCGCGCGGTGGCGGCGATCCACGAGGAGCTCGCAGCGCTCTGACAGAGCGTGCGCCTCTCCGTCGGCCCGGGAGCGGTGGCTACGCTCAAGGCTTGGCCGAGACACCGCGCTACCGCACTACCTTTTTCCGCCTGCTGGGCTTCCTGCGGCCGTACAAGTGGTCGCTCGGGTTCTCGATCGTGCTCGCCGTTGGGACGCAGGCGGCCGCGATCGTCGCCGCGTATCTGACCGGCACTGCGCTCGCGCACGTGGTCGAGGCCCGCGACCGACGCGCACTTTGGCTCTTGGTGATCGCCATCCTCGCCGTCGGGCTCGTCCGCTCGCTCCTGATGGTCGGCCGGCGCCTGATCTCGGGCCGCCAGGCGCTCGGCGTCGAGTTCGACCTGCGCAACCGCCTCTACGCGAAGCTGCTCCGCCTCTCGTTCCGCTTCTACGACAGCCACCAGACCGGCCAGTTGATGTCGCGTGCGACCGTCGATCTGCAGAGTGTTCGTTTCTTCCTCGGCTACGGCCTCATCTTCTTCTTCCAGCACGTGCTGACGGTCGTCGGGGTCACCGCGGTGATGCTCGTGTTCAACTGGAGGCTCGCGCTCGTCGCCTGCGCGATCACGCCGGTGCTGATCTTGCTCGCGTACCGCTACTCGAGCGTCTCGCACCCCGTGCTTCGCGACGTCCAGCAGAAGATGGGCGACATGACGACGGTCGCGGAGGAGAACATCGTCGGCGTCCACGTCGTCAAGTCGTTCGCGCAGGAGTCGAACGAGCTGGCGAAGTTCTCGGCGCGCTCGAACCGCGTTTTCGCGCGCAGCATGGACGCGAACCGGCAGCGCGCGATCTACGTGCCGCTCCTCTCGTTCCTGCCGCTCGTTGCGCAGGCGGGCGTGATCCTCGTCGGCGGCCGCATGGTCGTCCACGGCGACCTCAGCCTGACCAACTTCTTCTTCTTCAACGGCCTCGTCTTGATGCTCGTGTTCCCGCTCAGGATGCTCGGGATGTGGATCGGCCAGGCGCAGCGCGCGACCGCGTCCGGCGAGCGGATCTTCGAGGTGCTCGACGAAATCGAGGACGTCGCCGACAAGCCCGGTGCCGTCGACCTCCCGCCGGGCCCGGGACGCGTGCGCTTCGAGCAGGTCTCGTTCGAGTACGCCGAGGGGCGGCCGGTACTCGAGGGGATCGACCTCGAGCTCGAAGCGGGAAGGGCGGTCGCCCTGATCGGACACACCGGCTCGGGCAAGACGACGCTGGCGTCGCTCGTCCCACGCTTCTACGACGTCACCGCGGGGCGAGTCTCCGTCGATGGGCTCGACGTCCGCGACGCGAAGGTCGCTTCGCTCCGGCGCGAGATCGGCGTCGTCCTCCAGGATCCGTTTCTCTTCTCGGCGACCGTCCGCGAGAACATCGCGTTCGCCCGGCCCGACGCGACAGACGAGGAGATCGAGCGCGCCGCGCAGCTCGCACAGGCTGACGAGTTCATCGCCGAGCTTCCGGAGGGCTACGACACGGTGATCGGCGAACGCGGGATCACCCTCTCGGGTGGCCAACGCCAGCGCATCGCAATCGCGCGCGCACTGATCCTCGAGCCGCGGGTCCTGATCCTCGACGACGCGACTGCGAGCGTCGACGCGACGACCGAGTCGCGAATCCGCACCGGACTGCGCCAGGCGATGGAGGGCCGGACGACGATCATCATCGCGCACCGGCTCTCGACGCTCGCACTCGCCGACGAGCTCGTCGTGCTCGACCACGGCCGGATCGCCGCACGAGGCACGCACGACCAGCTGCTCGGGACGAGTGCGGTCTACCGCGAGATCTACGAGCACGGCCTGCTCGAGCGCGAGTTCGCCGAGCGGGTGGAGGCTCGCGCATGACGCAGCTATCGGGCATGACCGACGTCGCCGTTGCGGCCGCGGGCGGTCGCCTTCAGGGGTCTTGCACGCGGTTGCGCACGGTGTCGAAATGAGGGTCTGGCAGCCCGGCACCCACCTGACGATGCAGCGCGGCGCGGACGTGCGCGACTGGTCGTGGCAAGCGACGCTTCGCAGGATCCGTTTCCTCGCGCGCTACACGAAGCGTTACCGGCTCCGGACGACGCTCGCTGTCGTCTCGCTCCTGCTCGCGACGGCGACTTTTCTCATCCCCCCGTTCCTGACGCGGTACGCGATCGACGACGGCGTCCGCAAGGGCGATCTCCAGCTGTTGACGGTCCTCGTCGCCCTGATGCTCGCTGCGGGGCTCGCGTCCCTCGTGACCGGCGCGCTGCAGACCTACTTCACCGGCTGGACGGGCGAGCGAATCCTCGCCGACCTTCGCAACGACCTCTTCCGTCACCTGCAGCGGCTCTCGCTCGGCTTCTACGAGCGCAACCGCGCAGGCGTCGTGATCAGCAGGCTGACGAACGACGTTGACGCTCTCGACCAGCTCGTCACGGACGGCGTGACGACGCTCGTGCAGAGCACGCTGACCCTGATCGGCACGACGATCATCCTCTTCTACCTCGACTGGAAGCTCGCGCTCGCCACGGTGACCGTGATCCCTGCGCTCATCGTGGCCACCCGCATCTTTCGCGTCCGCTCCGCGCGCGCGTACAGTCAGGTGCGCGAGCGCCTCGGGCTCGTCACGGCGACGCTCGCCGAAGACATCGCGGGCATGCGCGTCGTGCAGGCCTTCACACGCGAGCCGCGGAACCAGCAGCGCTTCGAGGAAGTGAACTCGCACTACCGCGCGGCGAACCAGCAGACCGTCGTCCTGAACGGCCTCTACTTCCCCTTCGTCGACTTCCTCTCGGCGGCCGCGACCGCGATCGTGCTCGGCTACGGCGGCTGGCTCGTCTTCGACGGGCAGACCACACCGGGCGTCTTGTTCGCGTTCATCCTCTACGTCTCGAACTTCTTCGACCCGGTGCAGCAGCTCTCGCAGCTCTACAACACGTTCCTCGCGGCGGTCGCGGCGCTCGACAAAATCCTCGGGGTGCTCGACGAGGAGCCCGAGGTGCGCGACGCTCCCGACGCCCGAGCATTGCCGTCGATCGACGGCCGCGTCGCGTTCGACGGCGTGAGGTTCGCCTACGGGACCGGGCCGGAGGTGCTGCACGGGATCGACCTCGACATCGCGCCCGGCACGACCGTCGCGCTCGTGGGCCACACCGGCGCGGGGAAGTCGACGATCGCGAAGTTGCTCGCCCGCTTCTATGACCCGACCGAAGGACGGATCACGATCGACGGGATCGACACGACGACCGTGACGCAAGAGTCGCTCCGTCGCCAACTCGGGATCGTTCCGCAGGAGGGCTTCCTGTTCGCGGGCACCGTCCGAGACAACATCGCCTTCGGCAATCCGGACGCGAGCCCCGAGGAGATCGTCGCCGCGGCCCAGGCCGTCGGCGCGCACGACTTCGTGATGCGGCTCGAAGACGGCTACGAGACGAACCTCCAGGAGCGCGGCACGCGCCTCTCCCTCGGCCAGCGGCAGCTCGTCGCGTTCGCGCGGGCGCTGCTCGCGAACCCGCGCATCCTGATCCTCGACGAGGCGACGTCATCGGTCGACATCGGGACCGAGCGCCGGATCGAGGGGGCTCTCCGGCGGCTCCTCGCCGGCCGGACCGCCTTCATCATCGCCCACCGCCTCTCGACGATCCGCGATGCCGACCTGATCGTCGTGCTCGAGCACGGCATGGTCGTCGAGCAGGGGACCCACGACGAGCTGCTGGCGAAGCAGGGTCTCTACACATCTCTGTACGGGGATTGGGCCGAAGTCGCCTGACCCTGTTAGTGTCCCGCGCCTGATGCAGCCCGGGGCAATCGTTCGCGAAGCGTGGGAGCTCTACAAGGCCCACTGGCGCACCTTCGTCCCGCTCGCGCTGATCGTCTACATCGTTCTCGGCCTGATCACGCTCGTGTTCGGCCTGCTCCTCGGCTGGCTCGGGCTGATCATCGGCGCGCTCGCCAGCATCGTCGGCACCTTCTGGCTTCAGGGGGCGCTGGTGGAGGCCGTCCAGGACGTGCGCGACGGCAAGCAGGACCTCTCGATCGGCGAGATGTTCCGGCGCGTGCAGCCGCGTCTTCCGGCCCTGATCGTCGCCGGCATCCTCGCGGGCCTCGGGATCGCGCTCGGGCTCGTGCTCCTGATCGTGCCCGGGCTCTTCCTGCTGACGATCTGGTCGCTGATCGTCCCGACGATCGTGCTGGAGGGGAAGTCGGCCGGCGAGTCGTTCGGCCGCAGCCGCGAGCTCGTCAAGGGCAACGGCTGGAGCGTGTTCGGCGTGATCGCGATCACGATCGGCGCGGTGATCGTGGCGAGCATCATCGTCGGGCTCCTCACCTTCTGGCTCCCCGACGGCGTCGACAGCTTCGTCAGCGACCTGATCTCGAACACGCTCGTCGTCCCGTTCGTCGCCGTCGCCTGGACGCTGATGTACTTCGCGCTCGCGCAGGGCCGGACGGCGGCACCCACCGCCGCCGCCGAGGCGTACTCGCCTCCGCCCCCGCCGCCGAGCGACGGCCCGACCTACCCCTAAAGAGCTCGCAGCGCGGAGTAGGGTTTCGAGGCGTGAGCGGCCTCGATCCCGAAACCGAAGAGCGAATCGAGTCCCCGGCCTCCGAGGAGGCCGAGCGCGAGGTCAAGCTCACGCCCGCAGAAGCGGTCGCGCGGATGCGCATCAACGTCCCGGCGCGCGCGAACCGCAAGCTCAGGACACTGGTCGAGCGGGTCAACGGCGACACCCAGCTCAAGGCCTGGTGGCACGTCGCCAACGTCAACGCGGTCGGGCGCCTCGAGATCAACGACCACTCCTGGGTACACATCCAGATCGTCGCGAACATCGCGCTCAAGCTCCTTCGGCAGCTGACGAAGCACGGGGTCGAGCCGTCGATCGTGCGCGACTACGGGATGACGAACGACGACTCCGAGGTCGCGGTCACGCTCGGCGCACTGACGCATTGCATCGGGATGTCGGTTCACCGCGACGGCCACGAAGACTTCAGCCTCTTCCTCGCCCAGCCGAAGCTCCAGCAGCTGCTCGAGGGGCTCTACGACGAGCCCGAGCGCACGGTGCTCGTGAGCGAGGTGCTGCAGATGATCACGAGCCACCGGGAGTACGGGAAGCCGCTGACCCTCGAGGCGGGGATCGTGCGCGTGGCTGATGCGCTCGACATGGAGCAGGGCAGGTCGCGCATCCCGTTCGAGCGAGGCCGCGTTTCGATCCACTCGTTGTCCGCGGCCGCGATCGAGGACGTGATCGTGGCCGACGGTGACGAGCGACCGGTCAAGATCGAGATCGTCATGAACAACTCGTCGGGGATCTTCCAGGTCGACGAGGTGCTGAAGGCGAAGCTCACCGGGTCGGGCCTCGAGCCGTACGTCGAAGTGGTCGCACACATCGACACGGAGGCCGAGAAAAGCCTCGTCTCGGTGTACCGCCTCGAAACCTGAGGAGCACCCTCATCGACGAGCAGCTGTGCCGCCGCGGCACGCTGGGCGGCGCGATCCGGCAACGAGTACCCGCCGATGAGTGCGCTCCGGGCTACACTGGACGACCCTTTGCGGGGTCGTCTAATGGTAGGACGCTCGGCTCTGGACCGAGTAGTCTAGGTTCGAATCCTAGCCCCGCAGTCTCTCGAGAAGCCCCGCCTCAGGCGGAGTTTTTGTCTAAGAGCCAAGGATGTCGGCCGCGAGCTGGATCAGCATGCCGACGACGCCGGACATGAACGCGAGCGCAGCCATGATCGTCGCGCTGATCACGAAGAGCACGATCACGTACTCCGACATCGTCTGAGCGGCCTCTCGGAACGCGATGTGGGTCCGCGACGCCGCGGGGTCGAACCGCAGCGTCGATCCCACTTCGATCTCGCGGGACTCGGCCTCGCCGGCAGCCAGCTCGAGCACGGACTGCGCTCCCTTCTCGCCCGCTGCACGCCACGGCGCCAGCCGATGCACGACCTTGACGACCACGTCCTCCTCGTTCAGGAAGACAACGTCGATCGGGAAGCGCATGAAGAAGGTGTGGATGGAGCCCGCAGGGCGAAGGAGGATTCCTTCGCCCTGCGGAAGATCCGAGCGGCCGAGGAGGCCACGCATGCGAGCCACGAGATGATCCGCGACGTCGCAACGCTCGCAAACGACGCGGTCATCGACGCGGAGCGTGACCTGACGGCGGCTCATCGCCCTAGTACCCCACGTGGATGTGGTCGTCATGGTCGAACATCGGGAACGAGGCACCACCGAGACCGAGCAGGGAGATGACCTGCCGCGGCTGGAGCTCGACCGGCAGCATCAGGATCGAGCGCACCGCCTTCTCGGTGATGCTCCCCGGCTGCTGGTGTCCGGCGATCGGCAGCTTGCCGACGCTCGCGATGTCCACCGCCTGCCCGAAGATGTGCGCGGAGACGACACCCGGGCGCGCGTACTTGCGGTGGCCGCTGAACAGGCTCGACACAGACACCTCGCCGTACGACTCCGCGAGGTACGAGACGAGCACGACAACACGGACGTCGATCCTGCCGGCGCTGACGTCTTCACGGCCTCCGCCGTACATCGAGATCCGCGGGTCGAGGAGCAGCCGCTCGACGAGCGTCTCCTTCTCGGCCTCGAGGCCGTTGACCAGTGCGCGCAGACCGACGACGCGGTTGTAGCGCGCAAGCGCGACGGCGCGGTCGGCGAACCCGGTGCGACCGGACAGTGACAGAGCGGCGTTCCACTCGCTGTCGGCGGCACCGCGCTGGCTGAGACCGCGCGCGAGCGCGTTCAGCTCACGGACGGTTGCCGGGACGCGGTCCCGTGCACCTTCCGCACGAAGGACACCGAGGACGAGCGACCAGCTGACACCGTTGTTCCTCGAGATCCGCTGGAGGTTCTTGGCGAACGCAGGTGACAGGCGCTTCGCGGGCGGCGTGGGGTCGGGAAGAGCCCGGTTCAGCCACACGGTCGGCGCTCCACCCTCGTCTTCGACGGTGGCGGCGGCGAGCTTCGACTCCTTCGCACGCTTGACCACCCAGTGACGCGTGTCGTTCTTCGCCGGTGCGCCGGCGGACGGCTCCGGAGCGAGCACGTACGACTCCGGGTCATCCGCAGCGGGAGCTGCAGCTGATGCGTCCGCTGACGGCGCCGACTGCTCGGAAGCATCGGAAGCTAGGGACGCGTCGGCGGCAGGCCCCGACTCGAGGTCAGCACCTGCCTCGCCGGCGGCGGGTTCGGCGGCGAGTTCGTCGGCGAGCTCCGGGGGGAGCTCCGAGGCCGGCTCGGCCGGCTCGGCTGCCTCGGGGGCAGCGGTCGGCTCCGGAAGCGGCATCGCTTCGGGCGCGGTCTCCTCCTGCAACGTCTCGGCGCAGACGGAGTCGTCCTCGCCGGTGACCTGCATCAGCGCCGCGCAGCGGGCCGGGTCGAGCGCTTTCGCGACCATGTCGCCGGCGCCCGCGGTGAACGAGGCGGCGGCGAAGAAGACGACGACGAGCCCCATGCTCGTCGCAAGCTTGTGTGCACGGAATGGACGCCGTTTGGCGGGCTGCTCGCCGGACTCGTTCTCCACGGGCAGTGACGCCGGCTTCCATTCGCGATTCGTGTCCGTCCAGTCCTCCCAGCCCCGCTCGCGGCGGGCTGCGCGCATAAGTGCGACGGCCCACCCGATCAGAACGAAGAACACGACTCGGACGACCATCCTCCGAAATCCGTCGTTCCTATCCATCTCGGTTTCGCTCCCTTGATTGGGCGCAGAGTCCGCTGCTCTAACGCGTACTTGACTAACTGAACGACCTCCGCGACCGCGGCGGCTTATCACTTATCGCGTCGACGTGGGATGGCGTTTCTCCCTCATCAGAGTGATCTTCAAGACACCCGATGCAGAGATAGCCCTTTTGGGGGGTCTCACGCCACCGACCGTTGCACGATGAAGCGCAGGTAACGAACACACGAGGCGTTGCAGCCGCCAGGAAACCAAAGGAGTTTGAAGCGTGACCGTTGCCAGCGAAAAAGTCACTCTCACGCCAGCAGATTCACCTCCCGGTTTCCGGTGTGGAAGTCGCAACGCCTTTCGGAGTGCACCCGAACCTCACATTCATGGAAGGAGGTGAATCTGCAATGACGCTTCGCAATTGGTTCACCATGATCAACGCGTTCGCGCGCCGCGAAGAGGGTCAGACCATGGCTGAGTACGCCGTGATCCTGACCGTCATCGCCGCCGTGGTCATCACGGCGCTCGGCTTCCTCGTGCTTGCAATTACGGGTCGGCTCGACAGCGTGACCGACGTCATCAACGGCTAACGCAGCGTCGAACGCGGCGGGCCCCTCCAAGCGAGGGGTCCGCCGAGTTCTTTTCCGAGTTTTCCGGCGACACCGACGATCGAGGAGCAATGGCACAGAAGAAACACCAGGAGCGACCGAGCGGCGGCGACGAGCGCGGACAGACGCTCGTCGAGTTCTCAGCCCTTCTGCCCGTGCTCTGCCTGCTCCTGTTCGGGATCATCCAGTTCGGGGTCACCTTCCACGACTACATCACGGTCACCGATGCGTCTCGCGTCGGTGCCCGCAAAGCCGCCGTCAGCCGCCTCGGCGGCGACATGGGCGCCTCTGCCGAAGCCGCCGCCCTCGAAGCCGCCAACGGCCTCAACGGCCCCGTGACCGCCAGCTGCGACTCAGACGACTGGGACACCCCCGGTAGCGACGTCAGCTGCACGGTCACCTATCCCTATTCGATTGACGTCCTCGGGCTCGTCGTCGCAGACGGAATGCTCACGAGCGTCACAACGGAACGCTTGGAGTGATCATGAGACGCGAACACGGCCAGGCTGCGGCGCTCACCGTCCTCTTCTTGACGGTTCTTCTGCTCTCTGCAGCTGCGGTGATCGACGTCGGCTCGTGGTTCCGCGAGGACCGCGACACTCAGCGCATCGCCGACGCCGCAGCGCTCGCCGGTGCACAGGCGCTGCCGGAGGACCAAGGCTTGGCTCAGTCGTACGCCGTCGAGTACGGCACGAAGAACGGCGGCGGCGTAGCCGCGGCGAACATCGCGTTCTCGACGTCGGTGATGGCCGGCGACACGATCGAGGTCGACGTCGAGCGCCCCGCGCCCGGCTTCTTCTCCAAGATCATCGGCATCGACTCGGTCACCGTCGGATCCTCGGCGAAGGCCCGCGCCGGCGTTCCCGACTCGGCGCGCTACACCGCCCCGATCACCGTCAACGAGCGGCACCCGATGCTGAACAACTGCTCGGGTCCCTGCTTCGGCCAGGCCACCTCGATCGACCTGGTCAATCTCCACCGCCGCGGCTCGGGCAACGCTGCCGGCGCCTTCGCACTCCTGAATCTCCGCCGCGGCTCGAGCGGCAACGAAGGAGCGGGTGAGGTCGCAGGCTGGCTGGAGTTCGGCTACGACGCTTGGATGCCGCTCGGTACCTACGACTCGGTGCCGTCGGTCAACTGGAACTCCTCGCACATGACGGAGGCGCTCCGCGCCCGCCGCGGCGATGAGGTCTTGTTCCCGATCTACCGAGAGCCGATCGTCGGCGGCGGCTCGAACGCTCGCTTCAACATCATCGGCTGGGTCGGCTTCCTCATCACCGACTGGGACAACACCGGCTCAAGCGGTCGAGTCGAAGGCGAGTTCACCCGCGTGATCTGGGAGGGAATCCTCACCAACAGTGGCGGATCAGCCGATTTCGGGGTCCGCTCGGTCCAACTTATCGACTGAATCCGGAGGAAGGAACCGTAATGACATACCGCCTCAGAAACATCGTCATTGCAGTGGTGCTGGCCGCTTTCGCCGCGCTACTGACGATGATGTACGTCACGAGTTACGAGAAGCGCGTGCAGAACGACGAGGAGGACGTGCCGGTCCTCATCGCGAAGAGCGACATCCCGGCGGGTACCTCTGGTGCCGCCGCAATGGGCCGCGTCGAGGAGCGGATGGTCGCTCAGCGGAACGTCGCCCCCGGCGCGGTGTCCGACAAGACGCAGCTGGAGGAGTTCGTCGTCTCCGAGTCGATCTACGCCGGTGAGCAGGTCAGCCGGCAGCGGTTCAGCAGCTCGACGGAGATCGGCGTGCGCTCGAGCCTCACCGGCAACATGCGCGCCGTCGCGGTCTCCGGCGACAGCGTTCAGCTGCTCTTGGGCACGCTCCAGGCGGGCGATCGAGTCGATTTTCTCTCGTCGCTGAAGCTCAACGCCGACGACGACACCTGGGCGACCCGCATCGTCCTCCGCGACATCGAGGTCCTGAAGCCCGCGGCCTCGAGCGGCACGAAGAAGCTCGACAACGCGGCCCGCCGCAATGGGCTTTCCGTGCTCCTCATGGTCTCCGACACTCAGGCGCAAAAGCTGTTCCACGTCCTTCGCCACGGGGAGTGGACGCTCCAGCTCCGCCCGGTCGTCGACGCTGTCGACAGCCCCGAGAGCCTCGAGACGACCCCGACGATTCTCCGCGACGGTCTCCGTGGCAGCCAAGGAGGCAACTGATGAGCGACAACGGTTACAACCGCGATCCGGTGAGGATCTTCGTCACCGGCAACTGTGACGGCCTCGAGCCTCTTAAGGACGCGCTCGACCAGCACGACGACGTCGACGTCGTCGGGTTCAGCGAACACGTCGCCGACGCCTACGCTCCGCTTGCGGGGGGGCACCTCCAGGTCGTCCTCCACGGCACGAGGGACGCGCACCTCCCCGTGCACGACATCGCTTCCATCCGGGAGCACACGCAGGCCCCGCTGATCCTGCTCGCCTCCGGCGAGTCCTCGCAGCTCTTGAACGAGGCTCTCGACACGGACGTGGCCGACGTGCTCCTCCTGCCCCAGCTGGCCGACAACGTCGTGTTCGCGATCCGCAAGGCGGCGCATGCCGGCCGGCGGCTCGAGGCCGAAGGCGGCCACGGCAGGCGTGGGCGAATTTTGACGGTCTTCTCACCGAAGGGCGGCACGGGCAAGACCGTGACCGCGACGAACCTCGCGACCGCGTTCGCGAAGTACCAGAAGAAGCGCACGCTGCTGATCGACCTGGACCTCCAGTTCGGCGACGCGGCGATCATGCTCGGGCTCGAGCCCGAGAAGACGATCTACGACCTAGTCGTCGCACCGGGAGAGCTCGACTCGGAGAAGCTGGCCGGATACACCACACGCCACTCCTCCGGCGTCGACGTCCTCCCTGCCCCGCTCCGCCCGGAAGACGCGGAGCTCGTCACCGAGGCGAAGATCAACCGGCTGCTCGAGGTCGCCCGCGGCTCGTACGACCTGATCGTCGTCGACACGTCGCCGTTCTTCCACGGCCCGATGCTCGCGACCCTCGACCGCACGGACGAGCTGCTCGTCCTGTGTGGGCTCGACGTGCCCACGTTGAAGAACGTCAAGCTCGCCCAGCACACGCTCGACCTGCTGTCGTTCCCGGCCTCGCGCGTCCGGTTCATCCTGAACCGGTCGAACTCGAAGGTTGGGATGAAGCGGAGCGAGGTCGAAAGCGCACTGGGCGTAAAGATGTCCTTCGAGATGCCGAGCGACCGCGCGGTGCCCCTCTCGGTCAACCGCGGGACGCCTGCGGTCGTGGCAGACGCCGGCTGCGACTTCTCGCGCTCGATTCGTGAGATCGCCAAGGGCCTGCTCGCGCGCGAGCAGGAGAAGAAGCGACGGCGCTTCGGCGCCCTCGCGAGGGCTTAGCCATGAGCCTTCACGACCGGATCCAGAGCAGCAACGGGAGCACCGTCGCTCCCGACGCCCCCGCAACGGCGCCCGCAGGCGCCCAGTCGGCCGGCCAGCCGCGTGCGCAGCAGCGCCCGCAGCAGCAGTCGATGGACCCGTACGCCGAGCTCAAGACGCGAATCCACCACGCGTGCATCGCCAAGCTCGGCCCCGAGCTCTTCCGCAAGACGGAGACGGAAGACCTCACGGAACGCGTCCTCCACGTGGTCACGGAGCAGCTCGCGCTCGACCGGACGCCGCTCACGCGTGAAGAGCGGCGCCAGATCGTCCGCGAGATCTCGGACGACATCCTCGGCTACGGACCGCTCGAGCCGCTTCTCAACGACGACTCCGTGACCGAGGTCATGGTCAACGCGTTCGACCGGATCTACATCGAGCGCGCGGGCAAGATCGAGCGGACGCAAACGACGTTCGCCGATAACGCCCATCTCCTGCGCATCATCGACAAGATCGTCTCTCAGGTCGGACGCCGCGTGGACGAGGCGTCGCCGATGGTCGACGCGCGGCTTCCAGACGGAAGTCGAGTCAACGCGATCATCCCGCCCCTCGCACTTCGCGGACCGACGCTCACGATCCGGAAGTTCGCGCGCGACCCGTACACGATGGACGACCTGATCAACTTCGGGTCGGTCTCGCCGAAGGCGGCGCAGTTCCTCTCGTCGTGCGTGAAGGGGAAGCTGAACATCCTCATCTCTGGCGGCACCGGCACCGGTAAAACGACGCTCCTGAACGCGATGTCGGCGTTCGTTCCGAACGATGAGCGCATCGTCACGATCGAGGACGCGGCCGAGCTCCAGCTCCAGCAGGAGCATGTGATCACGCTCGAGTCGAGGCCTCCCAACATCGAGGGTTCGGGCGAGGTCCGTATCCGCGAGCTCGTCCGCAACGCCCTGCGTATGAGGCCGGACCGGATCATCGTCGGCGAGGTCCGCGGCGCCGAGACTCTGGACATGCTCCAGGCGATGAACACGGGTCACGAAGGCTCACTGACAACTATTCACGCAAACTCCCCGCGTGACGCGCTGTCGCGGCTGGAGACCCTCGTGCTGACCTCCGGCGTCGATCTTCCGTTGCGCGCCATCCGCGAGCAGACCTCGAGCGCGTTCGACCTGCTCGTGCAGATCAGCAGGCTCGTCGACGGCTCGCGCCGCCTTACGGCTGTGACCGAGGTGCAGCGGATGGAGTCCGACATCGTGACGCTGCAGGACATCTTCATCGCGAAGGCGCCGGAGCAGGAGTCGGGCGGTTCCGGCCGGCTGCTCAACCCACTCGCGTGCACCGGTCTCAAACCGACCTTCCTCGAGAAGATGGCGGCGAACGGCGTGGTGTTCGCGCCGACGTTCTTCGAGCCCGAGGCCGGCCCACGTCCGACGTTCGCCGCCTCATACGGAGACCGGTCTTGATCCGGCTCGTCATGATCGCCGCCCTCGCGGCGGCCATCGCGGCGGCCCCTGCGGCCGCCGCCGTCGAGCTTTCAGGCGTCGATGCCAGCCGCCAGCCGACGATCCAGCTGTCGGTCCGCACCGACCAGCCGTCGAAGACCCCTCCGGTGGTCCGGGAGAACGGCCGCCCGGTCGCCGGGCTCCAGGCGCAAAACCTCGGGCGCGCGAAGAGCGTCGGCGTCCTGATCGACCACTCGCGGTCGATGGCGGGCCGGCCCCTCGCGGACGCCATCGCAGCCGCCCGCTCGTTCGTGGCGGGCAAGGAGGATGCCGACCGGCTTGCCGTCTTCACCTTCGGGCAGAATGCAATTCAGTCGACGCGCTTCTCCTCCGCGACGATCGACACCGACAGCGCACTTCGGAACCTTGCGCTGGACACGCATCAGGGAACGGCACTGTACGACGCGATCCACCTCGCCTCGCTCGCGCTCGCGACTGAGGTGAACCCGGGTCGAGTGATCGTGGTGATGACCGACGGGGCCAACGTCGCCAAGGGCGTCTCGCTCCAGAAGGCCATGGACGCCGCTCGGCAGGCCGGTGTTGCCGTGTACGCGATCGGGATCGAGAGCGGCGACTTCGTAAAGGGGCCGCTCGAGCAGATCGCGACCGCGACGGGTGGGGCGTACTACGGTGCCAGCTCGTCGGCTGCGCTCGCGCGGGCATACGACGCGGTTTCGCGGGACCTCGCGCGCACGTGGCGCGTCTCGTACCTGACGGCGGCGCGGCCCGGCCAGCGTCTGACGTTGACCGCCGCAGTCAAGGGCCGCGGCTCGGCCAGCACGCAGGCCACGCTCCCGGGCAGCACTCCTCCGCCGCCCGGAGACGGGGTCCTCGGCTTGATCCCGGAGCAGCTCTTCACGTCCGGCGTCGCGTCGCTCCTCGTGAGTCTCGCAGTCGGCAGCGCGATCCTCCTCGCGGCAGGGCTGGCGTTGTCTACACCGGCCAGCACCCGCCTGCGCCGGCGGCTGAGCCCGCACGTGGGCGGACCGCTTCGCCGTGCGAAGAAGGCGTCGGCCCGCGAGCGCTTCGAGGGCGCTTCCGGTCTCCTGAAGGCAACCGAGCAGGCATTCGCGCGATTCTCGTCCTGGCGAAAGCTGCACTCGATGCTCGAACGGGCGGACGTGCCGCTTCGCACGGCCGAGTTCTTCTACTGCATGATCATCCCCGCGTTCTTCTTCGGACTCGTCGCGGCCGCGATGGCCGCCCCGCCCTTCGTGACACTCGCCGCCATGGCGATTGGCGCTCTCATCCCGCTCGCGGTGCTCTGGTGGAAGGCGAAGCGCCGCGTTAACGCGATCGATGAGCAGTTGCCCGACCTGCTGATCACGATGGCCGCATCGCTCAAGGCAGGTCACAGCTTCCGTCAGGCGATGCAGGCCGTGGTCGCCGAGGGTCAGCCGCCGATCAGCGACGAGTTCAAGCGCGTGCTGACGGAGGCGCAGCTCGGCCGGCCGATCGACGACGCGCTTGCCGAGATGGCGGACCGTGTCCAGTCGAAGAACTTGTCGTTCGTGATGACTGCTGTGACGATCCAGCGCCAGGTCGGCGGCAGCCTCGCGGGGATCTTCGACATGGTCGCCGACGCCGTCCGTCAACGGCAGGCGTTCGGGCGCAAGATCAAGGGATTGACGGCAATGGGCCGCGCGTCCGCCTACACGCTCGTCGGGATGCCCTTCGCGCTCGCGCTGATCATCACCTTCATCAACGCCGAGTACATGAGTCCTCTCTACCACACGTCGACCGGGCACAAGATGATCATCGGGGGGCTCGTGATGATGGCTATCGGGTCCTACATGCTTCGCAAGATCGCTTCCTTCAGGGGGTAACTGATGCTGGTGCTTTTGTTCGGTCTTTTGCTTTTCGCCGTCTCGATCTACGTCTTCGCCGAGTCGGCCACGGCCACGGCGCGCCAGCGCTCCGTCTCGATCAACCGTGCCACGCACTACGGCGAGTCCACTCGCGTCGGCATCCAGCAGCTCAGGTTCCGAAACCGGGTGCTAACGCCCGCAGTCGCGCGGCTCGCACGCATCACCCTGAAGCTCAACCCGCGGATGACGGTCGAGACGGTCGAGGCGAAGCTGCTCAGCGCCGGCCTCGCGCGCAAGGTGTCGCCCACCGCGTTCCTCGCGACCAAGGCAGCGCTGGCGGTCGGCGGTCTGTTCTTCGGCGTCGTCATGGGCGGCTCGCTCGGGGGCCCGCTCTACGCGTTTCCGTTCGCATTCCTCTGCACGTTCATCGGGTTCGCGCTGCCCGGCATGGTGCTGACGATGAAGATTCGTGGCAGGCGCGAGGCGCTTCGGATACAGCTGCCCGACGCGCTCGACCTGCTCGCGGTCAGCGTCGAGGCCGGACTAGGCTTCGACGGTGCGATCGCGAAGCTGACCGAGCACCTCGACGGCCCACTCGTCGAGGAATTCACGCTCACGCTCAACGAGATGCGAATTGGCGAGAGTCGCCACGACGCGCTCAAGAAGCTCTCCGCGCGCTCCGCCGCCCCCGAGGTCGGCCACTTCACGCGCGCGATCATCCAGGCCGACGTGCTCGGCATCTCGCTCGGGCGCATCCTCAAGGTGCAAGCCGCGGACACCCGCGAACGCCGTCAGGCGGCCGCCGAAGAGAAGGCGATGAAAGCGCCGATCAAGATGCTTTTCCCGACCGTCCTCTTCATCTTCCCGGCGATGTTCCTCGTCATCCTCGGCCCCGCAATGCTGACGATCAACGAGATCTTCTAGGAGGCATCGTGGACGACTCGATCCAGGACACCGACAAAGGGTTCGGCACCGGCCTCCGACGCCAACTCGAACGGCGTCGCGACAGCGAAGACGCCGTCGACGAAACGCGTGAGACTCCCCCTCACGTCGCCGCCGAGTCGGTTCTCGCCGCCATCAATCCGGCGGACTCGAACGGCAGCACGTCATCCGACAGCGAGGCGTTCCGGGCCGAGCTTGCGTCCGCACTCGCACGCGAGCGAGACCTCCGCGCCGCGATGGCCGAGCAGGCCGCGATGCTCGAACGCGAGCTCGCCGGCCCCCAGGGCCTGAACCTCCGAGCCTCGGAGCTGGACCAGCGCGCCGCGGTACTGGCTGCGCGCGAGGACGAGCTCGCCTCGCGCGAGCAGAAACTTGCGGAACGCGGCGACACGCTCACAGAGGAGCAGCAGCGACTTGCAGCCGCGAAGAGCGACATCGCCGATGCCGAGGCGCGCGCAGCAGAGCGCGAGCGGCAGATGCAGTCGAAGTTCCGCGAGCTGTCGAGCGCGGACCGGGGTCGCACCGAAGCGACCACCGAGCTGGCGAAGCAGGAGGCCGCAATCGCGCAGCGCGAGCGCACGATCGCCCGAGCCGGGGAGGAGATCGAGCTCCGCGAGCAGGAGATGCTCGCCAAGGTCGAGGCGCGCGAGGCCGCGCTCGCCGTCCGCGAGGCCGGGCTCGACGATCGCGACGAGGAGCTCGCGTCGCGCGAGACGGAGGTACTCGACAAACAGCGCGAGCTCGCGAAGGTGGAAGGCCGGATGACGGCACGCGAGGAGATGATCGAGCGGCGCGAGGGCGAGCTCTCCGAGCTCGAGGAGCGCGTCCGCGTCGCCGAGCGGTCGTTCGAGACGACGGTCGCGTCGTTCGGGCAGCTCGACGAGCAGACCGCGGCGCAGGTCGCACGGCTCGAGGAGCGCGAGGCCGAGCTCGCCGCGCGCGACGCGGAGCTCAACCGCCAGCTCGCCACGCTCCGCCGCGTGGAGCGTGACGAAGGCAAGGCCGCCGAGCTCGAGGACGAGCAGCAGGCGATGCGCGAGCGCGAGCGCGAGCTCGCGGTGCGGGAGGCCGAGCTGCAGTCCACTGAGGCGCTCTTCGAGTCGCAGCGCGAGCGCATCGAGCGCCGCGAGAAGCGGCTCAACAGCACGGAGGAATCGCTCTCGGATCGCATCCGTGAGATGGACGAGCGAGAGGCTGAGGTCGAAGCGCGCGAAGCGCGCGTCGAGGCCGACCTCGAGCTCCGCGAGGATAAGCTCGAGAGGCGGGAGCTGCACGTCGCGGAGCTCGAGGAACGGCTCGGAAAGAAGGAGAACCAGCTCGCGGACTACGTCGGGCAGCTGCAGGGCCAGTTCGACCAGCGCGAGTCGGACTGGTCGGAGAAGCAGCTCGGCCGACCGCTGACCGAAAAGGTCTAGGAACCGGAACGACGAGGGGCCTTTCGGCCCCTCTCCCGTTCCCCTCCTGGGCTGCCCCTAGCGCTTGTCGTACGTCTCGAAGGTCCGCAACACTGCGCGAGGCTTTTGAGCGATTCGATAGATGCGTCCCGTCCCCCAGTCCGAGACGAGCAACGCATCGTCGCGTGCGACGAGGACCGCGAGCGGATGGTCGAAACCGCGTGCGAAGACCTGCTGCCCCACGACGCGGCCGTCGGCGCCGAACGTGAGGCGCACGACCGTGCGGCCGTGCTTCCTGCCGAAGTACTGACCCCACAGCGCGACGAACGCGGAGCCGCCGTCGCGCGCGAACGCGATCCCGGCGGCGCCGGAGCGCGGCTCCAGGTACGCCGCAGGTGGAGTGACCTGCGCGCAACCTTTGCCGGCGAGTCGCTTCCGCGCCCAGCTCGGCCAGCAATTCGGCCAGCCGAAGTTGCGACCCTGCGCGGCTTGAACCAGCATCTCGGCCGGCTCGAAGCCGAGATCGTCTCGGCCGTTCACGGTGACGTAGAGACGACCGGTGCCCGGCTGGAACGCGAGTCCGTACGGGTTGCGCAAACCACGCGAGACCACGCGCAGCTCGCGGCCGTTCGGGCGCACGGAGAGGATGGTCGCGCTCCGCGAGTCCTTTTCCCGGCAGACGTCGCACGTCGAGCCGGATCCGAGGTAGAGGCGGCCGTCGCGGGCGACGACGACGTTGTCCTGCTGGTGGCGTCCGTACGGCAGCCCCTTCAGGAGCGTGCGACGCGCCCGGAGGGTCTTGCCGACGAGGTTCAGGCTGTCGAGGCGGCCACGCGACGAGACGAAGAGTCGCGGACCGCTCCAGGCGAGGCCGAGCGGCGTCTGGAACCCGCGAGCGAGCACGCGCGGCTTGGCGCTCCCCGCGCCCACGACGACGATCTGGCCGGTCTCCTGCGCGACGTACAGGCGGGCGTCGGGTCCGAAGGCCATCGCCGTCGGGCGCTTCAGCCCGGTCGCGTAGCGCTCTGCGATGTATGCGGTCGGCACGCGCAGCTCGGGCGCCGGGCGGAGCAGGCTCGTGCTCGTGCTCGTGCTCGTGCTCGTGCTCGTGCTCGCGCTCGGGCCCGCGAGCGCGAGGCCGGCGGCGAGAAGTACCCCCAGGGGGTATAGTAGACGCATGAGCAACCTCACCTATACCGTCCCGGCGATGCACTGCGGCAACTGCACCGCCGCGGTGGAGCGCGAAATCTCACAGGTTCCGGGAGTCGACCTCGTCGAGGCCGACCTCTCGACGAAGCACGTCGTCGTCCGCGGCGAGGGCGTCGACGACGCCGCGGTTCGCGAGGCGATCAGGGAAGCAGGGTACGAGGCGGCGTGACCGCGCCGTCGTCCGTGACGCTCGAGATCGAGGGGATGACCTGCGCGGCGTGCGTCTCCCGCGTCGAGCGCAAGCTGAACAAGCTCGAGAACGTCGATGCGGCGGTCAACCTCGCGACCGAGTCCGCACGGGTGCGGTTCGATCCCGAAAGCGTCGCGCTCGAAGACCTGCTGGCCGCCGTCGAGGCGGCCGGTTACCGTGCCGCGCCCGCGACCGGACAGCGCGCACACGAGCGAAAGCGCCCGGTCCGGCTCGTCGCGGCCGCAGTCCTCTCCGCCCCGCTCGTGGCGCTGATGCTTCCGCCGCTCCAGTTCCCCGGCTGGGAGTGGCTCTCGTTCGCGCTTGCGACGCCGGTGGTCCTCTGGGCCGGCTTGCCGTTCCATCGGGCGGCGCTGCTGAACGCGCGCCACGGCGCTGCGACGATGGACACGCTGATTTCGATCGGGACGCTCGCGGCATGGGCGTGGTCGGTCGTCGCGCTTGGGCTCGGCACGGGCGAGACGTACTTCGAGGTCGGCGCGATCATCACCACGCTGATCCTGCTGGGCCGCTGGCTCGAGTCGAGCGCGCGGCGCAGGTCGGGCGCGGCAATCCGCGCGCTGATCGAGCTCGGAGCGAAAGAGGCTCGCGTGCTGCGCGACGGGCACGAGGTCGTCGTCAACGTCGACGCGCTCGAGGTCGGCGACCGCTTCGTCGTGCGCCCGGGCGAAAAGATTGCGACAGACGGCGTCGTCGAAGAGGGCGAGTCCGCGGTCGACCAGGCGATGCTGACGGGCGAACCGATGCCCGTCGAGGTGCGCGCCGGCTCCGAGGTGGCAGGCGCGACTCTCAACACCTACGGGCGGCTCGTCGTCCGCGCGACTCGCGTGGGCTCCGAGACGGCGCTCGCGCAGATCGCGCGACTGGTCTCCGAGGCGCAGTCCGGCAAAGCCGACGTGCAGCGGCTCGCCGACCGGGTCTCCGCCGTATTCGTTCCCGTCGTGCTCGTGCTCTCGCTCGCCACGCTCGCGGGTTGGCTGCTCGTCACCGGCGTGCCATCCGACGCCTTCGAGGCTGCGGTCGCGGTGCTGATCATCGCGTGCCCTTGCGCGCTCGGTCTCGCGACGCCGACTGCGTTGATGGTCGGCACCGGGCGCGGCGCGCAGCTCGGCATCCTGATCAAGGGACCGGAGGTGCTCGAGCAGACGCGCCGGATCACGACCGTCGTCCTCGACAAGACTGGGACGGTGACCGAGGGGCGCCTGCGGCTCGTCAACGGGCTGCCGGACGACGTGCTCCGGCTCGCCGGGGCCGTCGAGGCGGCGAGCGAGCACCCCGTGGGCCGCGCGGTCGCGGAGGCGGCGCGTTCGCGCTTCGCGTCGCTCCCCGACGTCACGGAGTTCCGGAACGTCGCCGGCGAGGGCGTCACCGGGGTCGTCGAGCAGAGGCGAGTCACGATCGACCGCGACGGGGTTCAGGTCGACGGCGCGTCTGTCGGCACGCTCGAGCTCGAGGACACCGTCAGGCCGACGAGTCGCGAAGCGGTCGCGGAGCTGCGCGCGCTCGGCCTCACCCCCGTGCTGCTGACGGGCGACAACGAGCGCACCGCGCAGGCCGTCGCGGCCGAGGTCGGGATCGAGCGAGTG
>JACCTU010000150.1 GCA_013812235.1 Actinomycetota bacterium
ACGTTCGGGAGGGCGCCGCGCTTGCGGCCGAGCGTGCGCCGGACCTCGTGATCTTCGAGGGGAGCGGCGCGGCGTTTCCGCCGATCGACACGAGCAAGCGCGTGCTCGTCGTGGGGGGAGGCCAGTCGCCCGAGGTCGCGACCGGCTACCTGAACGCGTACCGCATCCTGGTCTCCGACCTCGTGCTCGTCGTCGGAGCGACCGAGTCGGTCGCGTCGATCCGCGAGCTCACGGACGCGCCGGTTCTCGAAGCGCGGCTGCGCCCGCGCCCGGCGGAG
Source organism: Actinomycetota bacterium (assembly GCA_013812235.1). Classification (GTDB taxonomy): domain Bacteria; phylum Actinomycetota; class Thermoleophilia; order Gaiellales; family Gaiellaceae; genus JACCTU01. The sequence continues at coordinate 279 of JACCTU010000150.1, forward strand.
CCCGTCGAGGGCCCGGTTGCGGTGTTCACGACGGCTCCCTCGGACGCGCGGGAGGCGATCGGCGCGGCGCTCGCAGAGCAGGGGCTCGACGTGCAGCACGTGTCCGCAAGCCTCGCCGACCGCGCCGCGCTGCGCGCCGAGCTCGAAAGCGTCGACGCGGAGACGTTCCTCGTCGAGTTGAAGGCGGCGGCGATCGACGTCGTCGCGGAAGCCGCGGCCGAGCGTGGCGCTCGCCTCGTGCTGCTCGGCAGCGACGTCGTCGCAGAGGGGCTCGATGAGCGGCTGCTCGCGCTCGCGGAGGACGCCGTCCGTGAGCAGGTGCGCGCGTGACGAGCCAGCCCCGCCACACGGACCCGTTGCCGCTCGGCGGCGACGGCGTTGCGTACTCGAAAGGCTTGATGGCGCGGGCGCTCACGGCTGTCGGCGTCCCGACGATGGGCGCGCACGATCTTGCGCGTCGGGTGGAGGAGGATCTGCGCGCCCGCGGCGAGACGGTCGCCGACCTCGACCGGATCGAGGAGCTCGCCGAGGACGACGCCGCGATGGGTCGGCTGCGCCGGTACTTCGCGCTCCGGGAGCTCGACCTGCCCGTGATCGTCCTGCTCGGCGGCGCGACGGGCACGGGGAAGTCGACGGTCGCGACCGAGCTCGCGTACCGGCTCGGGATCACGCGCGTGACGTCGACGGACTTCATCCGCCAGACGATGCGCGCGTTCTTCTCGCGCGACTTCATGCCGTCGATCCACTTCTCGAGTTTCGAGGCGGGGGAGGCGCTTCGCGAGCCGGAGGAGGCGGACGACCCTGCGATCGCGGGGTTCCTCGACCAGTCGCGGTACGTGCTCGCCGGCGTGCACGCCTCGCTCGAACGTGCGCTCGAGGAGGGCTGGTCGATGGTGCTCGAGGGCGTTCACCTCGTGCCCGGCCTCGTCAACCCTCCGCTCGAGGCCGAGCAAGCGGTCGTTGCGCGTTGCATCCTCGAGATCTCGGACCCCGCAGTGCACGAGACGCATTTCTACGTCCGCGACGCGTCCTCGGACGGCGTCCGCCCGGTCGCTAGGTACCTCGACCGCTTCGACGAGATCAGGCGGATCCAGGAGGAGCTCGTCGCTCGCGCGCGCCGCGAGGGTGTTGCGGTGATCGAGTCCGCGAACGTCGACGAGGCCGTCATGCGCGCGCTCGACCTCGTGCTCGCGGGCGCCGAGCAGGTCGAGCGAGTCCCGTGAGCGACCGGCCTCCCTGCCTGTGCGAGTCGTACGCCCGCGTGACGGAGCGCGCCGCACTCGCGGGCGCACGCTGGCTCGGCCGCGCCGACGTGGAAGGAGCCGAGGAGGCGACCTTCTCGGCCATGCGCGGTGCGCTCGACGAGCTGCCGATCGGCGGCCGCATCGTGATCGGCGCGCCCGAAGGCGATCCCCTGCTCCCGATGGGAGCGACCGTGGGGGTCGGCGGCGAGGCGGCCGACCTCGCGCTGGATCCGCTCGAGGGGCGGGGCGTCGTCGCGCGCGGTGGGCCGGGAGCGATGTCGATGATCGCCGTCGGCGAGCCCGGCTCGCTCCTCACGCTGCCGGACATGTACGTGCGCAAGATGGCGGTCGGACCGCGCGCGCGGGGGTCGATCGACCTCAACAAGCCGATCGAAGAGAACATCCGCGCGATCGCCGGGGCGTTCGGCCGGAACGTCAACGACATCACGACGATCGTGCTCGACCGTCCGCGCCACCACGACCTGATCGAGGAGATCCGCCGCGCGGGCGCGCGCATCAAGCTGATCCAGGATGGCGACGTGACCGCCTCGATCTCGGCGGCGATCCGCGGCACCAACGACCATCTCGCGATCGGGATCGGCGGCACGCGGCAGGCCGTGCTGAGCGCCGCGGCGCTGCGCTGCCTAGGCGGCGAGCTGCAGGCGCAGCTCTGGCCGACGACCCGCGGCGAAATCGAAGAGGCGCGCGAGCAGGGGATCGACGACATCTACCGCGTGTTCGGCACCGAAGAGCTCGCGCCGGGTCAGGTGATCGTCGCGGCGACGGGCGTTTCGAACGGCGACCTGCTCCGCGGCGTGCGCTTCTATGCGGACAGCGCGCGCACGCACTCCCTCGTGATGTGCACCCGCTGCAACTGGGTGCGCTTCGTGGACGGGATCCACTTCTTCGCCCGGGAACGGCGCGAGGAAGTCCGGCTGCTGGGATTCTAGCCCGCAGCTAGGCTTCGGGCATGCCGACGAAGGACGAAGTTGTCGAGGCGCTCCGCGCGGTCGAGGATCCCGAGCTCGGGATGGACATCGTCGATCTCGGGCTGCTCTACGACGTGGAGATCGACGGACCGAAGGTGAAGGTGATCCACAGCCTCACGTCGATGGGCTGCCCCGCCGGGCCGATGATCCAGGAGGACATCGTCAATGTCGCGTCCGCGGTGGAAGGCGTCGAGGAGGTCGAGATCGAGCTGACCTGGGAGCCGCCCTGGACGCCCGACCGCATGTCCGACGACGCCAAGTTCATCCTCGGCTTCGGATAACGCCGGAAAGTCCGGCGCCTTCGGCGCCATGACGAC
>JACCTU010000026.1 GCA_013812235.1 Actinomycetota bacterium
AACGCGCGCCCCGGTCGCCTGCGGCGTCCGACGTTCGGCCGCGCGCACAGCAAGGAGACACCTTTTGCCACTCCCCTGGTTCCGCCGAAAGCAGGAGCAGGCGCCGGCACCTCAGGCAGCCGCTCCAACACCGCCGACAGACGTAACGACCGCCCCCGCCGCAGCAGGCGGGGAATCGACAGCCGACCCCACCCGCCCAAAACGCCGCCGCGGCACGCGGGGCGGCAAGGGCCGTAAGAAGTCCGCGACCGCGAGCGCGGCGACGTCCGCGACGGAGGCCGCTCCGCCGAAGGCTGAGCGCAAGAAGCAGCCCGAGCGCGCGGAGAAGAAGGAAGAGGTTCGCTCGCAACGCCGTGAGCGGCGTGCGAACCAGCCTCGTCGCCGGCCGCCGCAGAAGCGGCCGCCGCTTCCGCCCGCGAAGCGCGAGCTCCTCGTCTCGACCGACGTCAGCGAGCAGCGCGTCGCAATCCTCGAGGACGACCGCGTCGCCGAGGTCTACCTCGAGCGTCCCGAGCGCCGGTCGATCGCGGGGAACATCTACCTGGGCACGGTCGACAACGTGCTCCCCGGCATGGAGGCCGCGTTCGTCGAGATCGGCCTCGAGAAAAACGGCTTCCTCTACGTCGACGAGATCGTGGTGCCCGAGCTCGAGGGCAAGGGCCACGGCCGCAAGATCCAGGATCTGATCAAACGCGGCGAGCAGGTGCTCGTCCAGGCGGTCAAGGACCCGATGAAGTCCAAGGGCGCGCGGCTCACGACCGAGATCTCGCTCCCCGGCCGCTTCGTCGTCTACGTCCCGTTCGGCGAAGGGCTCGGCGTCTCCCGCCGGCTCGACGACGACGAGCGTGCCCGCCTGAAAGAGATCGTCAAGGCGCTCAAGGTCAAAGAGGGCGGCGTGATCGTCCGCACCGCCGCCGAGGGTGCGTCCGCCGAGGACGTCGAGCGCGACCTCGTCTTCCTGCAGAAGCTCTGGAAGTCGATCCAGGACCAGGCGAAGGCGTCGAAGCCGCCGTCGCTCGTCTACCAGGAGTCGGAGCTGCCGCTCCGCGTCACCCGCGATCTCTTCACGGGCGACTTCGAGCGCGCGCTGATCGACGACGACACGGCGTACAAGCGCGTCGTCGGCTACCTGAAGAAGACCTCGCCGCACATGGTGGAGAAGGTCATCCGCTACAAGGAGAAGACGCCGCTGTTCGAGTCGTTCGGCGTCGACGCGGAGATCAAGTCGACGCTCGACCGGCGCGTCAACCTCCCGTCCGGCGGGTACCTGATCTTCGACTACGCCGAGGCGTTCACGGTGATCGACGTGAACACAGGCCGCTTCGTCGGGTCGCGCTCGAAGAGCTCGGGCGCGCGGCTCGAGGACACGATCACGAAGAACAACCTCGAGGCGGTCAAGGAGGTCGTCCGCCAGCTGCGGTTGCGCGACATCGGCGGGATCATCGTCATCGACTTCATCGACATGGCGAACCCGTCGAACCGCCAGACGGTCGAGGACGCGCTGCGCAACGAGCTCGAGCGCGACCGGACGAAGACGTACGTCGTCGAGATTTCCCCGCTCGGCCTCGTCGAGATGACGCGGCAGAACGTCACCGACGGGCCGCGCGAGATCCTGACGAAGAAGTGCTCGACCTGCGGCGGCGACGGGATCGTGGTGTCCGAGGCGACCGCCGCGGTCGACCTCGAGCGCAAGCTGCGCGCACTCGCCGCTGCGAAGCCGCGGACGAAGGCGTTCCGCATCGAGGTCTCGGCACGGGCGGGCAGCATCCTGATCGGTCCCGGGGCCTCGCGCCTCGACCAGATCGAGGCCTCGACGAAGCGCCGCTTCTTACTCGAGCTGAAGGACGGGCTCCACTCGGACCACTTCGCCGTGCTCGAGGAGGGCACGCTCGAGAAGCTCGCACCGAAGGGGCCGGTCGAGGAGGGCGCCGAGCTCGAGCTGAAGCTCGTCGAGGTCGGGCTCTACGACCCGAACGCTGCCGTCGCGAAGCTCGACGGTCTCGCCGTCATCGTGGCGAGTGCCGCGAAGCTCGTCGGCAAGACGGTGAACGCACGTGTCAACCGCGTGCTCGACGGCACCGCTTACGCCACGATGCTCGGCGAGCCCACTGTGGACGCGCCGATCACCGCGGAGCGCGAGGCGGAGAAGCCGACGCGGGCGTCGCGGGCGAAGGTCGCTTCGGAGAAGCACGTGGCGGAGGCGAAGCCCGAGCCGGCGGTTGCCGCGGTCGAAGGGGTCGAGGCAGAGGCCGAACACGAGCCGGAGGCCGCGGCTGAGCCCGAGCTCGACCAGGCAGCGGAGGACGGCGCCGAGACGCCCGCCCCGAAGAAGAAGACGCGGCGCGGGACCCGCGGCGGCCGACGCCGCCGCAAGTCCGGAACCGCAGGGGCGGCG
>JACCTU010000049.1 GCA_013812235.1 Actinomycetota bacterium
ACGAGCGTGGGGCCGACGTGTGCGTGATCTTCGACGGCGGGATGGAGCGCCGCGACGTCCCGCAGTTCTGCACCGGGACGCGAGGGCTCGTCGCGTTCGACCTGGTCGTCAAGACGGGCGCCCGCGACCTGCACTCGGGGATGTACGGGAACGCGGCGCTGAACGCGATCCACGCGCTGATCCAGGCCCTCGACGGAATCCTTCCGCGCGACGGGCGGCTTCCCGAACCGCTGCGGCAGGGGATCATCCCCGCCTCGCCGGAGGAGCAGGAGAGCTGGGATGCGATCCCGAGCGGCGCCGAGATGCTCGGCGAGGCCGGCGCGTCGCCTTACGACGAGCGCGCCGCCGACGAGTTCTGGCTCCGCACGACCGCGGAGTCGTCCGTCGACGTGAACGGGATTCTTGGCGGCAAGCCGGGGCTGAAGAACACGACGACGATCACTTCGGCGCAGGCGAACTTCACCGTCCGGCTCGCGCCCGGTCAGGACGTCGAGACGATTCGCAAGGCCGTCGAGCAGCTCGTTCGCGAGGCTGCACCGGAGGGCGCCGACATCGACCTACGCCACGACAAGGGGACGCCGGCGTCGGTCGTCGACCCGAAGTCGCCGGCGATCCAGCTCGGCATGAAGGCGTTCGAGAAGGTCTTCGGCCGCGAGCCGCTGCTCGTCCGCGGCGGCGGCACGCTCCCGATCATGGCCGCCGTCACGGAGCGCGGGATGCCCGTCGTGCTGACGGGCGTCGCGCTGCCGGAGTCGAGCGTCCACTCTCCGAACGAGAAGCTGCCGGTCGAGTATCTGACGAAGGCGTACGACGCGGCGCGCGAGCTCTACCTCGCCTTCGCGGACCTGCCGCGCTCGGGTTAGCTCAGCAGTCGACGAGCCACGTGTGGCCGTAGCGGCGCATCTCGTCGATCACCGGGAGCAGGCCTCGGCCTTTCTCGGTGAGCTCGTACTCCACGCGCGGCGGGCGCTCCGGGTAGCTCGTGCGGAGCAAGATGCCGCCTTCCTCGAGCGCTCGCAGCCGCTCGGAGAGCGTCCGCGGGGAGATCCCTGGGCACGACGCCTCGAGCTCGGTGAACCGGCGCGCGCCCTCGGAGAGGTCGTGGACGAGCAGCGCCGTCCACTTCGCGCCGAGGATCTCCGTGCAGGCCGCCACCGCGCACGAGGTCGTCTCGTGGATCGGGTTCATCGTGCGCATCGCTACACGAAGTATAGGGACACGGCCGGTCCGCTTGGTTCACTAGTTGTTCGGGTGAGACGCGTCAGTGAACTCGCGGAACTCGCCCGAGACCAGGTACGCCGTCCGTTCGCCGATGTCGACCGCGTGGTCGCCGATCCGCTCGAAGCAGCGCGAGACGATGATCATCCGCAGGCCCCACTCGTGGAGCTTCGGGTCGCGCCCGAAGGAGAGCACCTGCTGGACGAAGCGCCGGTTCGCGCGGTCGATCAGCTCGTCGAGGTCGACGAGCGTCTCCGCTTGCTCGAGGTCCCGCGAGGCGAACGAGTCCAGCGCGACGCGGATCATCTCCTCGGCGCGCGCGCCCATCTCCTCGAACGCGTCGACGAACATCCGGTCGGGCGCGACCGGCGGCGCAAGCTTCACGAGCTTCGCGATCGTCACGCAGTAGTCGCCGATCCGCTCGAGGTGCAGGTTGACGTGCAGCATCGCGAGCACGAGCCGTAGATCCGACGCGACCGGCGTCTGCCGCGCCAGCAGCTCCTGGATGCCCTCCTCGACCGCGAGGTAGCGTGAATCGATCTCATCGTCGAAGGCGATCACCTCGTCGGCGAGCTCCTCGTCCTGCTGCACGAGCGCGTTCAGCGCGCCGCGCAGCGAGCGCAGCGCAAGCGTTCCCTCTTCGTGGATCGACGCTTCGAGGTGGTCCAGCTCCTCCTGGAAACCGACTCTCATCCGAACCTCCCCGTCACGTAGTCCTCGGTCCGCTGGTCGGAAGGTTGCGTGAAGATCTTCGACGTCTCGTCGTACTCGACGAGGATGCCGGTGCGATCCCCCTCGGGCGCGATGTCGACGGAGAAGAACGCCGTCATGTCGGCGACTCGCGCGGCCTGCTGCATGTTGTGCGTGACGATCAGGATCGTATAGTCGCGTTTCAGCTCGTGCATCAGGTCCTCGATCCGCGTGGTCGCGATCGGGTCGAGCGCGGATGCCGGCTCGTCCATCAGGATCACCTCGGGCTCGGTCGCGAGCGCGCGCGCGATGCACAGGCGCTGTTGCTGGCCGCCCGACAACCCGAGAGCGTTCTTCTTCAGCCGGTCCTTGACCTCGTCCCAGAGCGCCGCTCGCCGCAGCGCCTGCTCGACGCGCTCTTCGAGTCCCTTCCTCCACCCGAGCACGCGGGGCCCGAAGGCCACGTTGTCGTAGATGGACTTCGGGAACGGGTTCGGCTTCTGGAAGACCATCCCGATCTGCTTCCGCACTTCGACCGAATCGACGTCCTTCCCGTAGAGGTCCTCGCCGTGGTACAGCACGGTGCCGTGCACCTTGGCACCAGGGATCAGGTCGTTCATGCGGTTGAAGACGCGGATGAACGTGCTCTTGCCGCAGCCCGACGGTCCGATGATCGCCGTCACCTCGTTGCTGTAGATCGGGAGCGAGACCTCACGCACCGCGAGGTTTCCGTCGTACGACACGCCGACGTCCTTGACGTCGAACACGACGTCTTTGTGTTGCGGCGCGGGGGTGCGGTTCAGGTCTGCAGCGATCTTCACGGTTCGGCTCGTGTCCGTCACGCTCATCACCACCTCCTCTGGTAGCGGTTCCGGAGCCAGATGGCGACGGCGTTCAAGCTCAGCAGGATGCCGAGCAAGACGATGATCGCAGCAGCCGCGAGTGAGCGGAACTCTTCCTGGGGGAGCCGCACCCACTGGTAGATCTGGATCGGCAGTGCCGTGAACGGCCCGAGGATCGTCGGGTCGAACGCGACGTAGGTCACGGCGCCCACCATGATCAGCGGCGCGGTCTCGCCGATGCCGCGCGAGAGCGAGAGGATCGAGCCCGTCGCGATCCCGGGAAGCGCGGCCGGGAGCACCTGGCGCGAGGTCACCTGCCACTGGGTTGCGCCGAGCGCATAACCCCCTTGTCGGATCGTGTCCGGAACCGCCCGGAGCGCTTCGCGGGACGCGATGATCACGGTCGGCAGGACGAGCAACGTCAGGATGAGGGCGCCGGCGAGCAGCAC
>JACCTU010000121.1 GCA_013812235.1 Actinomycetota bacterium
CCCGCGCGGTTGAAGATCTCGATCATCGGCTTGAGCGAGTAGAAGCGCAGGTGCTCGTGGTAGATCGTGTCGTACTGGAGCTCCTCGATCAGGTTGAGGAGGTAGTGCGACTCCGAGACGAACGCACCGTCGTCGCCGATCAGGGTCGCGACGCCGCGCAGCTCGGGGAAGAGGTTGTTCACGTGAGCGAACATGTTCGTGCCGGTCACGACGGCTGCAGAACCGTGCTCGGCACGCACCTGCTCCGCGACCTCCTCCGAGAAGAACGCCTGCACCGTCGGCACGTCGTTCTCGACCGCGATCTTCGCGATGTCGGTCGGCTCGATGCCGAGCACGCGCACACCCTTCTGCTGGAATCCCTGCAGCAGCGTGCCGTCGTTCGAGCCGATGTCGATCGCGAGGTCCTCGACGCCGAGCTCGAGGCGCTCCGTGACGTCGTGCGTGAGGCTCCAGAAGTGCTCCTTGAGCAGGCCCGTCATCGCCGTGCGGTACGGGTACTCGGGGAAGAAGACGACCTCCGGCGGAGCCGCGTAGTCCAGCTGCGCGAGCCCGCAGCTCGTGCAGCGGCAGAAGACGAGCGGGAAGTGCGTCTCCGGTTCGCTCAGCATGTGCTCGGTGAGGAGCGAGTCGCAGGGCGCGTGGTGGCCGAGGTCGAGGACGGGCTCGAGCGTTGCCGCTCCGCAGCCCTGGCAGCTCGTGATCTTCCCGAGGACGACCTCGTTCGCCCGTTCGACGCCGGTGCTCACGCCGAGGAGACTAGCTTGCGGTGCGGCGCACTTCGTCCATCAGGCGCTGTGCTTGTAAGCCGTCCGTAAACGTCGGTCGCTCGCGGTCCTCCAGCAGTGCGAGCGCGAGCGAGGCGAAGGGCCCAACGCGCGGATCGGCCCCCGGCTGGTGCTGCAACGCCGGGACGTCGACCGCACGGCCGCGATCGGTGAGCGTGAACGCGCCGACGGGGTCTGTCGCGTGCCGGTTCTCGAGCACGAGGTCGCCCGCCTCGAGCCGATGTACGGGCGCCTCGGCGAGGAGCGAGACGGTCACGCGCGTCCGGCGTCCGCCCTCGTGCGCGAGCACGGCGGTGAATGAGTCCTCGTTCGGGGCCACGGTTGCCCGCTCGACCTTGGCCTCTCCGAGTAGCCAGCGCGCGTAATCGAACGCGTGCACCCCGTACGCGGAGAGCGCGCCGCCGTGCAGCGGGTCGTCCTTCCAACCGGGTGGGCCCGGTCGCACCCGCGACCCCGTCGTCCAGAAGACCGCGAGCTCGTCCGCGGCGAGCAGCTCTCGGAAGCGCGAGAATGCCGGCACGGCTCGGTAGCCGAAGCTCACGGCGTTCGGCGTCCCGCGCACCGCCTTCTCGAGGAGCTCGGCGTCGCCCAGCGTCGCCGCGAGCGGTTTCTCGCACAGCACTCGTGCGCCGCGGCGGAGGGCCTCGAGCACGACCTCTCGGTGCGCGGAGGGCGGCGTAGCGACGCTGACGATGTCCGCCTTCCCGACGAGGTCGCGCCACCCCTCACGCCCTGCCACGCCGACGACATGTGCGCCGGCGAGCTCCCACCCCGGTGCGTGCACTGCGGCGCCGAATCCGCGCCCGACAACCGCCACGGTGGCGCTCACGTGCACGAGCGTACCTCGCTAGGCTCGCAGCGTGAGGTGGGGGTACGGACTCGCGCTCGCGTGGGTGTTGACCGGGGCCGCACTCTACGCCTGGCAGCTGCTGCAGCTCGCCCTTGGCTGAGTGCCTCGTGCATGTGGCGCTTGCCGGTGCGACTGCGCTCGCGTGGCTCGGCGCGGGCGCCGCCGTGCTCGCGCCCCTCGGAAGCAGCGGGGACCGCGCGTTCGACGTGCTCAATCGGCTCGGCATCGGCGCCGTCGCCTTTGCGCTGCTCACGTTCGCAGCCGGGTGGCTCGGGATGCTCCACAGCGCTGCGTACGTCCCCCTGCTCACCGCCGCCGCGGTGTGCGGCGTGGTGGTCCTGGCACGCTCGATTCGCGGCACCCGGTTGCCTCGTCTACGCACATGGCCGGTGTGGCAGCTCGCACTCGCCGCGCTGATCGTCGTCTATGCCGTCTTCGAGGTGTTCGTGACGTGCGCGCCGATCTCCTCGGCCGACTCGCTCTACTACCACGCGACCGTGCCCGAGCTGTTCGAGCGCGAGGGCCGCATCGAGGAGGTTCCTTGGATGTGGCAGAGCAATCAGCCGTTCACCGTCGAGCTGCTCGTGCTGGACGGGTTCCTGCTCTGGGACTCCGTGCAGGGAGCGTTCGCGCCGCTTCTGCTCGGGCTCGGCGGCGGAGCGACGGTGTTCGTTGCCGCCCATCGGCTCGCGGGGCGCGGTGTCGCGCTGCTCGCGACCGCGCTCTTCCTGTGCCAGCCGTTCGCGCTCTGGCTGCTGACCTCGACCTTCGTGGAGCCTGCCGCCGCCTTCACGGTCGCGCTCGCGGTCGCGAACCTCGTGCGCTACGTCCGTGGGGCCGGAACAGAGGCGCTCGTCCTGGCTGGCGCGTTCACCGGGGCGACTGCAGGGATGAAGTACATCGCCGCCGGCGCCGCTGCGGTGCTCGCGTTCGGCGCACTCGTCGTGTTGTGGAGGCGGTTGAGCCCGCGGCTCGTCGCGGCGTTCGGTGTTCCTGCGCTAGCCGTCGCGCTGCCCTGGTACGTGAAGAACGCGATTCTGAAGGGCGACCCGGGCTACCCGATTCTGTTCGGCTTCGACAACGAAGAGGAACGGGCCGCCGCCTGGGAGACGTTCGACAACTTCGGGCAGGGACACTCTCCGCTCGACCTGCTGCTGCTGCTGCCCCGCCTGCTCGCGGATGCCGAGCTGTTCAACCGCGCCGAGTACATCACGCCGCTGCTAATCCTCTTCGCACCGGTCGCGCTGCTGGACTCCCGAGCCCGCCGGTTCGCCGGCATCGCGCTCGCGTGCGTCGCCGCCTACCTCCTCGTGTGGTTCTCCAGCGTTCAGGACGCTCGCTATCTCTTCCCCGCGATGCCCGTGCTCGCTGTCCTCGCGGCTGTCGGGATTCTCGCGATGGCCCGGCAGGGCAAGCTCGGCTGCGCACTGGCGATCGTCGGCTCCGCGTCGGCGTTCGCGGTCGGCGGCGTGGTCTCGGTCGCGTACGCGTCGCGGTTCGTCCCCTATCTCGTCGGTCGCCAGAGCGAGGCGACGTTCTTGCGCGAGAATGTCTCCTACAACGAGAGCGTCGCGTGGCTGAACGCCAACCTGCCGCCCGAGAGCGTCGTCGTCGTCGACCATGCCTTCCTGCTGCACATCGAGCCGGATGCGCTGACGTGGACCTCGGACGCGCTCAGAACCACTGCAGGCCCCGCCGAGACCCGGGAGTTCGTGCGCCGCTACGGCGTGACCCACGCGATCATCTTCGAGTCGAGCACCTATCGGGAGCGCCAGCTCTCCTACGTCGACGCGCGCAGGATCGGGCGTCTCCTCGCGCGACCGATCAGCTCGCGGACCCGGCACGAGGTCGGCGCGCCTCGGCGGATGGAGGTCTACAAGCTCCCGCGGTCGCGCTGAGCTCGCTTCGCCAGCCGGGCGACGCCGTCGGCCCACGCGTCCGGCGTGAACCCGCGCGCCAGCTCGCTGGAGCGCGCGCCTGCGCTTGCGCGCAGCTTCGGATCCTCTGCGAGTCGCGTGAGCCGCTCGCGCAGCGCGGCGACGTCGCCGGCCGGGACGCGGAACCCGTTGACGCCCTCTTCGACGAGGTCGCGCGCGGCGCCGGACTCTTCCGTCGCGACGAGGGGCAGGCCCGCCGCGGCGGCCTCGTTCAGGACCATCCCCCACGGCTCGGAGCGCGACGGTAGGACGAAGACGTCCGCGTCGCGGTAGAAGGCGACGAGCTCGTCTCGGTCCCTGGGGCCTTCGAAGCGCACGCGGTCGCCTGCCAGCTCGCGCAGCCGTTTCTCCTCCCCGCCGCCGCCGACGAGCACGAGCTCGCCGAGCACGTCGCGAAACGCCTCGAGCAGCGTGTCGATGCCCTTCTCGGGGTCGAGCCGCCCGGCGTAGAGGAACGTGCAGCCGTCGCGCCCGGAACGATCCACGGCGGCCTGCTCGAAGACCGACGCGTCGATCGCGTTCGGCGCCGTCTCGACGAGCTCGACCCCGAGCGAGCGCGCGTACTCGGCGGC
>JACCTU010000059.1 GCA_013812235.1 Actinomycetota bacterium
GGTGACGACACGGGCCGGGGGAGCGTCACCCGCGTGCTCATACGTCGCGCCGGCCGGGACGAGGCTTCGGAGATACGCGTCCGCGCTGGACGGCGAGCGGTCGGGCGCATAGCGGAAGTTGACGAGCGCCTCGACGCGATCCGGAATCACGTTGGTCGCGATCCCTCCCTGGATCTGGGTGATGCTCGCGACCTCGGTGAACGTGAGCCCGCCGACCTCAACCGGGCGGGGCTCGATCTCGGCGAAGGGTCTCAGCCCGTCGAGTGCCTTGACAATCGCGTTCTCTCCGGTCCAGGGCCGCGCCGAATGGCCACTGACGCCGTGGAAGACGATGCGCGCGTTCAGATTGCCGAGGCAGCCCGCCTGGATCGTGTTGTCCGTCGGCTCGAGCAGGATTGCCAGCGCCGCTTCGTGCACGAGCCGCGAGTCGTCGAAGAGCGCCGGCAACGGACTGTGCTCGGCCGGCAGTTCCTCCTTGCCAAAGGCGAGCAGGGCCAGGTCGACTTCCGGCTCGACATCGTCCTCGTCGAGGGCTCGTGCCAGCTCGAACATCACCGCGAGCCCGCCCTTCATGTCGCTTGCGCCCAGCCCTGCGACGGTGCCGTTCACGATCCTGCCGGGGAGATTCCCCTGCGCCGGCACCGTGTCGTAGTGGCCCGCGAGGACGACGAGCTGTTTTCCTTCGCGCCGCGGCCGCGCCCAGACGAACGCATCCTCCGCCTCGTACTCCGGCGCGAACGAGGCGGGAACGAGCGAGCGGACGTGCGCGGCGATCTCCGCCTCGTTGTGGCTGTCGGATGGGATGTTCACGAACTCGAGCGTGCGAGCGGCGAGCCGGTCGGCGAGAGCGGACATCTTCGACAAGCGTGGCACAATCCCTAACGTGACGCCGCGTCAGCGCCCCGAACAGTCACGTACAGGGCATGGCTTCGAGCCCGAGCGCGGGCTCGTGCTGGCCGTGCTCTCGAAGTCCGCCGACGCTGAACAAGAGCTCGGCGAACTGCGCGAGCTCGCGCGCACCGCCGGCGTCGAGACGGTGGCCGAGGTCGTCCAGCAGCGCGCGAGCCCGGACCCGCGCACGTACGTCGGCAAGGGCAAGCTCGATGAGCTGAAGCACGCGTACGAGCACGCCCGCGCAGAGGTGCTGATCGTGGACGACGAGCTCGAGCCGACGCAGCAGCGAACGCTCGAGAACGCACTGACCGCGCGCGTCGTCGACCGGACGCAACTGATTCTCGACATCTTCGCCCAGCATGCGACGAGCGCGGAGGGCAAGCTCCAAGTCGAGCTCGCGCAGCTCGAGTACAACCTGCCGCGGATGCGCGGGATGTGGCAGCACCTCGAGCGCCTCGGAGGCGGCACCGGTGCCCTGGGTGCGGGAGTCGGCACCCGCGGTCCTGGCGAGTCCCAGCTCGAGACCGACCGGCGGATCGCGCGCCGCAAGATCGCTTTGCTGCGGCGGCGTCTCAAGGACGTCGGCAAGCACCGGGCAACCAGGCGGAAGGAGCGCGCGTCGAGCGGTACGCCCACGGTGGCGCTCGCCGGTTACACGAACGTCGGCAAGTCGACGCTGCTGAACGCGCTCACGGGCTCCGACGTGAGCGTCGAGAACAGGCTCTTCGAGACGCTCGACCCGACGACGAGGGGCTTCGAGCACGACGGTAAGCGCTACCTCGTCACCGACACCGTCGGCTTCATCCGCAAGCTGCCCATGCAGCTCGTCGAGGGCTTCGCGTCGACGCTCGAGGAGACGCTCGTCGCGGATCTCGTGCTGCACCTCGTCGACGCGTCCGAGCCCGATGACCGGCTCGCGGAGATGATCGCGTCCGTCGACAGCGTGCTCGGCGAGATCGGTGCGGACGAGGTCCCGCTCGAGCTCGTGCTGAACAAGATCGACCAGGTCGACCCACTTGGTCGCAGGCGGCTCGGGAACGTCTTTCCAGGCTCGCTACAGATCTCGGCGGTTACCGGCGAGGGCCTCGAGGAGCTGCGGGGGAGGATCGCCGAGCGCTTCGCCGACCGCTACGTGGATGTCCGACTGCTACTGCCCTACGAAGAGGGCGCCAAGCTGGCCGAGCTCTACGCGCTCGGCGCGCCGATCGCCGAGCGCGAGGACGGGGAGGAGGGCGTCTTCATCCGCGCCCGGCTACCGCAGCCTGAGGTGAGGCGCTTCGCGCGCTACCTCGTGGCCGACGCGCACGAAGGCTCCGCGGCGGAGCACGTGTGATCGAGCTTCAGGTCGCGCGGCTGCGCGACGACGCGATTCTTCCCTCGCGGGCCTATGCCGGCGACGCAGGACTCGACCTCGCCGCTTGCGAGCGGCTCGAGCTCGGGCCCGGGGAGCGCGGGGTCGTCGGCACCGGGTTTGCCGTCGCAATCCCAGACGGCTTCGCGGGTCTCGTACTGCCACGCTCCGGGCTGGCCGCACGGCATGGGATCACGGTTGTCAATTCGCCCGGACTGGTCGACTCCGGCTACCGCGGGGAGGTAAAGGTGATCCTGCTCAACACCGATGGGCTGCAGCCGTTCGTGGTCGAGCCCGGGATGCGGGTCGCGCAGCTCGTTCTCGTCGAGGCTGCGTCGGTGCACCTGCTGGAGGTCGAGGAGCTGACCGGGAGCGAGCGGGGCGTGGGCGGGCTGGGCT
>JACCTU010000087.1 GCA_013812235.1 Actinomycetota bacterium
CCGAACCTCCCGTCGGAGGAGCTGACCGCGACGCCGGACCCGCAGCGCGCGGAAGGGGTGGTTCGTTCGACGCGCCCGCTCGTCTTGAGCGACGGCACGTTGATCGACGGGATCAGCGTGCGCTTCGAGGGCGGCTACGCGGTCGGGCTCGACGCAGAGGTGGGCGGCGAAGCGTTCCGCGCGCGGACGTCGATCGACGAAGGAGCGCGACGCCTCGGCGAGGTCGCCCTCGTCGACCGCGAAGGCCGCATCGGCCCGCTCGGAACTGTCTTCTACAACACCCTGCTCGACGAGAACGCGGCGAGCCATCTCGCACTCGGCGGCGCGTACGAGTCCCTCGTCGGGGCCGAGGACCTCGACCGGATCAACCGCTCCGACCTGCACCTCGACTTCATGATCGGCAGCGACGAGGTGGCGGTCACGGGGATCACCCGCGACGGCGCGCGCGTGCCGATCCTCCGCGAAGGGTCGTGGCAGGTCTAGTGTGGCCCACTTTCCCTTGTCTGCGGCCGGGTTCAGGAGTAAGCTTCGACACGAAACGGGGTCCGTTTCAACAAGAGGACGCTGCGGGCTCGTCGGACGTCTCCCAGCGAAAGGAAAAGGAATCGTGAAGACACGCTTGACGGCTCTCGCCGTCTTCGTCGGGGCACTGCTGCTCGTCGCCCCCGCAGCCGGTCGGGTCGAGCAGGACCCCCGCGCCGCCTACATCGTCGTGCTCGACGCGGACGCGAACGCGTCGGACGTCGCCGCGCAGCACTCGCGCCGGTTCGGGGCGAGCATCTCCCATGTCTACACCCATGCGCTGAAGGGCTATGCCGCCCTCCTGCCGGCCCATGCGATCGAGGGCATCGCGCGGTCGCCTCAGGTCGCCTGGGTCGAGGCGGACGGCGTGGCGACTGCCGATGCGACCCAGACGAGCCCGCCCTGGGGTCTCGACCGGATCGACCAGAGGGCGCGTCCGTTGAGCGGGACGTACACGTACTCGAACACCGGCTCCGCCGTGAAGGCGTACATCATCGACACGGGCATCCGGCTGACGCACAACGACTTCGGCGGTCGGGCGATCACCGGTGTCGATGCGGTCACGAGCGGTGGCAGCGCCAGCGACTGCAATGGCCACGGCACACACGTCGCCGGTACGGTCGGCGGCACGACTTACGGCGTCGCGAAGAGCGTCACGCTCGTTGCAGTCCGTGTGCTCGACTGCGGCGGCAGTGGGACGTGGTCGCAGGTAATCGCCGGGATCGACTGGGTCACCGGCAACCACGCGGCGGGCCAGCCCGCCGTTGCGAACATGAGCCTCGGCGGCAGCGCCAACAGCTCGGTCGACGCGGCCGTAAGCAACATGATCGCGGACGGCGTTGCGACCGCTGTCGCCGCAGGGAACGGCAACCAGGGTGGGCGGCAGCAGGATGCTTGCAAGTACTCGCCCGCTCGTGTCGCGACGGCGATGACGATCGGCGCGACGGACAGCACCGACCGCAAGGCCACCTGGTCGAACTACGGAAACTGCGTCGACTGGTTCGCGCCGGGCGTCTCGATCCTGTCCGCCTGGTCGACGAGCAACACGGCGACGAACACGATCAGCGGCACGTCTATGGCGACGCCGCACACGGCAGGTGTCGCTGCGCAATACCTGCAGTCGAACTCAGGAGCCTCACCCACGATCGTTCGCGACGCGCTCTACGCGAACACGACGAAGGGCGTGGTCACGTCGTCGAGCACGGCGAACAACCACCTGCTCTTTACCGACTACTAGGAGAGTGGCGTTACGGGGAGCCGGTCGCGCTGCGGCCGGCTCCTCCGATTGTCAGCGAACTGCCGAGACGATCTCGTCCGACAGGCTCGGGAAAGCCTTCAGGAATTCCGCACGCTCGGACTTGAACCGCTCCGCGAGTGCGCGGTAGTCCTCCGCGCGTCCCGCCGCCTCGTAAAGCCGTCTCGGCTGCAGCACGTCGATGTCGTCCGCGTCGATCCCCGGCACGGAGCTCGCGACGAAGTAGTGGAAGTCGGGGTCGACCTCCCATTCGATCGTGCCCTCGGCGATCCCCTTCACGATCGCGGACGAGTGCTTGATCTTGACCTTCTTCGAGCGCCCGTCGCTCTCCGGGCCGCCGACTCGTCCCGTGTTCATCAGGTACACCTCGAGCGGGTGATCCTCGAGCAGCTCGAGGAAGCGGTTGCCCTGCAGGTCGTGCAGCATCGGGAAGAACGGGTTCGTCCCCGGGACGCGCAGGAACTTGCCGGCCTCATCGGCGCCTCCCGCGCTCGTGCCCTGCGTCTCGCCGAGCATGAAGAAGGCCGCTGCCTGCGGCCCTTCGAGCTTCGCGACCGCAGGGATGATGTTCTCGTTGCGGTTGAGGATGAGGAGAAAGTGCGCGTCCGCGATATCGCGGTCGGCGCCGGCCTCGATCACTCCGAACGGAAAGGTGGCGCGCCCGTTCTGCGTGTACGAGGTGTCGTAGAAGTCGACCTCGTCACCGTGCTGCGAGACGTTCTCGAGGTACGAGTCGGGCTGCGTGACCGCGCCGTAGATCGTCGGCTCGTCGTCCGGGTTCAGCCCGAACGTCTTCGCGAAGCACCCGTTCTCGGTCACGTAGACGTGGCCGTTCGGCATCCACGCGACGAAGTCGTCCTGCACGGGGATCGAGCCGTTTTGGCGCGTGAATGTCGTCGTCGTCTTCCCGGTGCCCGAGAGGCCGACGATCAGGCCCACGCGCTCACCCTGGTCGGTCGGGATGATCTTGCAGCCGGCGTGCAGCGGGAGCCCGCCACGGTCGTAGACGAGCTTGTTCCACATCCGCAGCCCGCCCTTCTTCGACTCGCCGAAGTAGTCGGAGTTGAAGACGCGCGTGACGCCCTGCTCGAGGTCGACCGCGATCAGCCGGTCGTCGGGGAACCCCTCGGCCTTCAGGTTCGGCGTGTAGATCACGGTTAGCTCGGGCTCGAAGTCCCCGCCCGGCTCGAGGTCGAAGTAGAGCTGCTGCTGCATCGCGGCGATGTTCGCGTTCGCGGCCTCGATGTAGAGGCGCGTCGGCGTGCGGAACTCGGGGTCGTTGCCGATGTAGCCGTCGATCACGACCATCTCCTGGCCCGCGATGTAGTCGTCCTGGAGCTCGGCCCACTTGAGGCTCTCCTCGCGGGTGATCGACTGGTTCTGGCCGTCCGGCTCGTCGGTGACGAGGAACGTCGAGCGCTTCGAGCGCGAGACGACCTCGGTCGAGATGTTCAGGTTGCCGTAGCGAGTCGGGCGCGTGTTCGGCATCCGCGCCGTCAGCTCCTTCGCGTCCGCCGGGCTCGGGTTGTCGATCACCGAGGCCGCGGGGGGCAGCCGGAACGCCATCTTCGCCACGCGTACTCCTTCGCTCGCTCGCCGGGACGCGGCGGATCTTATCGCCCCCTCGCGCCAAGCGGCTGACGTTACGAGGCGTTGCCCAGGCCGCATCCGATAGCGTCCGAGCCGGTGGACGCCAAGCATGACGTGCTCGTCGTCGGTGCCGGCTGCGCGGGTATGCGCGCGGCCATCGAAGCATTTGACGTCGGTGCCGACGTGGCGATGATCTCCAAGATCCACCCGACCCGGAGCCACTCCGGGGCCGCCGAGGGCGGGATCAACGCGGCGCTCGGCAACGCCTCCGAGGACGACCCCGAACAGCACGCCTACGACACCGTCAAGGGCTCCGACTACCTCGGCGACCAGGACGCGATCGAGATCCTTTGTCAGGAGGCGCCGGACGACGTCTACCAGCTCGAGCACTGGGGGGCCGTCTTCTCGCGGACCGAGGACGGCCGCATCGCGCAACGCCCCTTCGGCGCGGCGGGTGCGCCGCGGACCGCCTACGCTGCCGACATCACCGGCCACGTGCTCGTCCAGGTGCTCTACGAGCAAATCGTCAAGCGCGACATCCTGACCTACGAGGAGTACTTCGCCTGGAAGCTCGTCGTCGACGACGGGCGCTGCCAGGGCGTCATCTGCTGGGACCTGCTGAACGGCGGGCTGAAGGTGATCGGCGCGAAGACGGTGATCCTCGCGACGGGCGGCGCCGGCCGGCTCTACACCGGCACGACGAACGCGTACGCGTGCACCGGCGACGGCATGGCGCTGGCGCTCCGCGTCGGCGTGCCGCTGAAGGACATGGAGATGATGCAGTTCCACCCGACGACGCTCGCGCCGACGGGCGTGCTGATCACCGAGGGGTGCCGCGGAGAGGGTGCATACCTGTTGAACGCCGAGGGCGAGCGCTTCCTCGAGCGCTACGCGCCGAATGCGATGGAGCTCGCGTCCCGCGACGTCATCTCGCGCGCCGAGCAGACCGAGATCGACGAAGGACGCGGCATCGACGGCAACGTTTTGCTCGACCTACGCCATCTCGGCGCAGAGAAGATCATCGAGCGGTTGCACGGCACGCGCGAGCTCGCGCAGACCTTCGCGGGCGTCGACCCGATCTACGAGCCGATCCCGGTTCGCCCTGGGGCCCACTACCACATGGGTGGGGTCGACACCGACGTCTGGGGCCTGACTGCGCTCGAGGGCCTGTACTCCGCGGGGGAAGCCGCGTGCGTTTCTGTGCACGGCGCGAATCGCCTCGGCGGCAACGCGCTGATGGAGACGATCACGTACGGCAAGCGCGCGGGGCGGCATGCGGCCGAGTGGGCGCTCTCGAACACGACGGTCACCGTGCCCGAAGGGATCGTCAGCGACGCGGACAGCGAGCTGCGCGAGCTGCTCGCGCGGACCGAAGGCGAGCGCCCGTGGAAGATCCGCGACGAGCTCGCGCGCACGATGCACGAGAACTTCGGCGTGTTCCGGCGCGAGGATCAGATGCAACGCCAGGGCGAGATCGTCGACAGGCTGCGCGAACGCTTCCGCAGCGTCGTCGTCGAGGACAAGGGGATGCTGTTCAACAGCGACCTGACGCAGGCGCTCGAGCTCGGCTTTTTGCTCGAGCTCGCGCAGTGCATGGTCGTCTGCGGGCTCGCGCGCAAGGAGAGTCGTGGCGCGCACGCGCGGCCGCACGATTACCCGGACCGAGACGACGAGAACTTCCTCAAGCACACGCTCGTCACGTGGCACGACGGGCCGCAGCTCGACTGGAAGCCCGTGACGATGACGAAGTGGCAGCCCCAAGAAAGGACCTACTGAGTGCTCCTTCCAGCGATGCTCAGGGCATCTCTGGCGGCGCACGGCGGCGCCATGCGGCGTCCTCAGTCGCGCCCGTATGCATGCATACGAGCGCTCCCTGCGTCCTTGCCTGGCACCCCCGTGCGGACGCCAGAGACGCGTGATCATCACTGGAAGGAGCACTAGTGGAAGCAGCGACGCAGCCTCGCGAGAAGACGATGAAGGTCAAGGTCAAGATCTGGCGCTACGACTCCCAGACGGGTGAGCGCGCGCTCAAGGAGTACGAGATCGAGGCGCCCGAGTGGGTAACACTGCTCGACATCCTCGACCTGATCAAGGACCAGCAGGACGGCTCGCTCGCGTACCGCAAGAGCTGCCGGATGATGATCTGCGGATCCTGCGGGATGCGCATGGACGGCGCCGCGGTGCTCGCGTGCAAGACGCGGATGTACGACATCGTCCAGGCGGGGCACGTGCCGGTGATCTCCGCAATGGGGAACCTGCCGATCGTCAAGGATCTCGTCGTCGACATGGATCCTTTCTGGGAGAAGTTCAAGGCGATGAAGCCTTGGCTGCAGCCCGGCTACGAGGAGCCGCCCGAGGGCAAGGAGTACCGCGTCTCACAGGAGCGCATGAACGTGATCCACAAGGAGGCGCTCTGCATCAACTGCGGCTGCTGCGTCTCGGAGTGCAACGCGATGGAGTCGTCCCCCGAGTTCCTCGGCCCGCAGGCGCTCGCCAAGGGCATGCGCTTCGTCGGCGACGCGCGCGACGGCGCCACCGTCGAGCGCCTCGAGGACTACTCGACCGAGCACGGGATCTGGGAGTGCACGCGGTGCTACTTCTGCAACGAGCGGTGCCCGAAAGGCGTCGACCCGCGCGACGCGATCGCGAAGCTGGGCGCCGAGGCGGTCAACGAGGGGATCGACCGCGACATGGGGGCGAAGCACGCGAAGTGGTTCATCAAGTCGACGGAGACGACCGGGTGGCTGCGCGAAACCGAGCTCGTGCCGAAGACGCAGGGCGTAATCTCGGCGATCTCGCAGATGAAGTTCGCGATGGGGCTCGCGGTCAAGGGAAAGGTGCCGCCGCCGTTTCCGCCGCACGTGGCGGAGAACGTCGACGAGGCGCGCGGGCTGCACAAGCTCGTGCAGCAGCAGGGACGCCAGGGTTATGAGGGGATCGTTCAGGGCGAGCGCTCGCTCGCTCGGCTCGACCATCACCTCCGCGAGGACGGCGAGGTGCCGCCGTCCGAGGGGTCCGTCGGCGGGATGGGCAGCCTGACGTCGGCCGACATCACGCCGGGCGAGGAGCCGACCGCCGGGAAGGCCGACTGATGAAGCAGGTCGCCTATTACAAAGGTTGTCTCGCCTCGCTGTCGGCGAAGGAGCTCGACACCTCGACGCAGGCGCTCGCGCCGAAGGTCGGGCTCGCGCTGCTCGACCTCGAGTCGGTCACGTGCTGCGGCGCGGGCGACATCCACGAGGCGGAGCCGGACTACTACCTCCACCTGAACGCGCGCATCCTCGCGTATGCCGAGGCGACGGGCTCGGACACGCTGATGACGATCTGCAACGTCTGCACGCTGAACCTCCGGCAGGCCGATTTCATGCTGAAAGGCGACGACGCGCTCCGCGAGCGGGTGAACACGAACCTGCGGGCGGTCGGCGTGCCGCCCTACAGCGGCGCCGTCGAGGTGAAGCACTTCCTCTGGCTCGTCGCCGACGGTGAGGGGTTCGAGCTGCTGAAGGCTTCCGCGCACAAGGGTCTGAAGGGGATCAAGATCGCGCCGTTCTACGGCTGCCAAATCCTGCGGCCGTCGAAGCTGCTCGGGTTCGAGGACCCGGACAAGCCGTGGTCGCTCGAGCGGATCATCGAGGCGTGCGGTGGCGAGGTCGTCGACTACCCGGCGAAGGTCAAGTGCTGCGGCTTTCCGATCATCCAGGCGCGCGAGGACACCGCGCTCGGCGAGTTGATCCAGCCGATCGAGCAGGCGATCGAGGGCGGCGCCGACGCGATCGTGACGCCGTGCCCGCTCTGTCACCTGTCGCTCGACGCGTGGCAGTCGAAGCTGAACGCACAGCGCAAGAAGGAGGGCGTCGACCCGCTGCAGCCGATGCCGATCATGCACCTCGCGCAGCTGATCGGCGTCGCGGCCGGCCTCGAGGACTCCGAGCTGAAGTTCAGGCGGCACGTCGTCTCGATGAAGCCGGTGCTCGAAAAGCTCACGGTCTGAGGACGCCGCAAGTCTTGTTCCCGACCGGCATCTAGCTGGTTGGAGGGGCGGTTTCGGGCCCGGCTTCGGCCGGGCCCGAGCCATCTCTAAGGTCTCGGGATGCTCGCGCGCATCGCCGGCGGCCTGGGCGCCGTGGCCGCGGCGCTGCTCGGCTGGGGGTGGTTCGAAGCCGGCTGGGTGCGGCTCCGGACGGTCGACGTGGAGATTCCCGGGCTGTGTCCGGAGCTCGAAGGCCTGCGACTAATCCATCTTTCGGACTTCCACCTCGGGGTCCCGTCCGGTAGCGCCCGAGCGGTCGAGCGGGCAGTGGCGTGGGTCGAGGAGCGCAGGCCCGACCTCGTCCTCGTGACGGGCGACCTGCTTACGCACCCGCGCGGGGAGCCTAAGCTCCGCGAGCTTCTGCGGCGCCTCGGGCCGCGCACGTACGCGGTGCTCGGGAACCACGACTTCGGCGACGCGCGCGACCCGCTCGCCGCCGCGAGCCGCCGCGACGACCTTGCGCCCGCGCACCTGCTCCTCGACGACTCGGTCGAACTGGAGCTGCGGGGGCGGCGCGTGCAGCTGGTGGGAATCGACCCCACCTCGTACCGCTCCGGTCAGGCGGACCCCGAGGGCCGGGCCGACCCCGACGCCGACCTCCGCATCCTGCTGTGCCACTACCCCTACGTCTTCGACCGTGTGCGGGCGGGCGTATACCAACTCGTGCTCGCGGGCCACCTGCACGACGGCCAGATCGCGATCCCGTACGGTCGCGGGAAGCTGCGGCTCGCACACTTCGACTGGCGCTACACGAAGGGCCTCTACCGACGTGGCGGGTCGGCGCTGCACGTGTCGCCCGGGCTCGGCACGACGTTCGTGCCGTTTCGCCTCTTCGCGCGTCCCGAGGCGACCGAGCTCGTGCTGCGGCCCGCCTAGAATCGAGCCGTGGAAGGTCACGCATCGATCTCGGCGGAGGTGCTCAGCCGCTACGCCGCGGACGCGGCGCTCGAGGTGGACGGCGTCCGCGGCCTCGTCGACCGAGCGCTTCCGTACCGCCGCGGCGTGAAGCTCGACGAGGACGACGGACGCTTGACGGTCGAGCTCCGCCTGGCGATCGAGTGGGGAGCATCCGTTCCGGCGGTGGGCAGCGAGGTGCAGCAACGCGTGCGCGAGTACCTGAAGCGGATGGCAGACGTCGACGCAGCGCGGGTCGACGTCGTGGTCGACGAGGTCGCCTGATGGCAGCGCACCTCTCGGGGCTGACGCGCGCGACGCTGCCGACGGCCCCGAGCGCGTGTCACACCTGCGTTTGGTGGCAGTCGCGCGGCGGGCGCACGACCAACAAGGACCGCTGGATGGACAAGATCGAAGACGACTGGGGCGCGTGGGGTACCGTCTACCGCGACGAGCACGGCAACACGCTCGGGTCGATGCAGTACGGGCCGGCCGAGCTCTTCCCCCGCGCCGCGGAACTCCCCGCGGGACCGCCCTCGCAGGACGCGGTGCTCGTGACGTGCGCGTACCTCGTCGCGTCGTCGAGCCCGTGGGTGATGCAGTCGCTCTTTCTCGCGGCGATCGGCGAGGCGCGCGACAAGGGCGCCCGCGCGCTCGAGGCGTTCGCCTACCGCTACCCGGAAGGGGAGAGCGCGTACGAGCGCTTCCAGGTGCACAAGACGATCTTCCCGCGCGACTTTCTGTCGGACTTCGGCTTCCTCACCGTTAGGACGGCCGGCCGGGTCGAGCTCGCGCGGCTCGAGCTCGGCGGGCTGCAGCCGGTTGTCGAAGGCTCGCGCTCGAAGGTGCTCCGCGTCGTCGAGGAGGTGTTCTTCCCGGAGCCGCTTCCGGCACCCAGGCGGCCTTGAGCGAAGTCTTCGAGCTCGGCCCGACGCGGCTCCGCGTCGTCGTTGCGACAGAAGAGGCGACCGTGCTCGAAGGCGAGCTTCAGCCCGGAGGCGGCTCGACGTGGCACCCGCACACGCTCGAGGAGGAGACGATCGTCGTGGTCGAAGGCACGCTCGTCGTGTTCGACGGCGAGGGTCACGACGTCGGCGCCGGAGACGCGCACGTGCTGCGTCGCCATGTCGCCACGCGTTTGCGAACGAGACGGAGGCGCTCACGCGCGTCTACTTCGTCTGCACGCCGGGAGGGCTTGAGCGGTTCCTTCCGCGACCTCGCGAACGGCACGCCGCCCGACGACGCGGCGAAGCGCGCGGGTCTCAAGTTTGGCTAACTCCTAGGCCGCGACGCGCTGGCGCTCGAGCAGCAGCTCGGCGATCTGGATCGCGTTCAGCGCTGCGCCCTTGCGGAGGTTGTCGCAGACGACGAAGACGCTGAGCCCATTCGGCTCGGTCGTGTCGCGCCGGATGCGGCCGACGAGCACGTCGTCGATCCCCTCCGCCTGCTTCGGCGTCGGGACGTCGACGAGGCGGATGCTCGGCGCGCCGCCGAGTATTCGCCGCGCGTCATCGGGCGAGAGCGCGTCTTCGGTCTCCATCCACACGGCCTCCGCGTGGCCGACCATCACCGGCACGCGCACGCACTGCGCATGGACCGGCAGCTCGGGCAGCTCCAAGATCTTGCGCGTCTCATCGCGGAGCTTCGCCTCCTCGTCGAACTCCTCGCCGTCGAAGTCCCAGTCCATCGCGAGATCGGCGTCGGAGGTCGAGGTCTGGCGCAGCCGTTCCATCGACTCGGCGCCTGCACCCGAAACCGACTGGTAGGTGGCGACGCGCACGCGCCGGATCCCGGCGGCGTCGTGCAGCGGCTTGAGCACACACGAGAGCGGGATCGAGCAGCAGTTCGGGTTGGCGACGATCCCGTCGTGCTCGAGCGCGCGATCCCCGTTCACTTCGGGCACGACGAGCGGCACGCCCGCCTGCAGCCGGTAGGCCGACGACTTGTCGACGACGACCGCGCCGCCGGCCACGGCGTGCGGCACGAGCTCGCGCGACGCGGCGGTGCCGATCGCGAAGAAGACGACGTCGAGGCCGCCCGCGCGCAGCGTCTCCGCCGTCGCCTCCTCGACGACGGTGCCGTCGATCTCCGTGCCGGCCGAGCGGTCAGACGCGAAGAGGCGCACGTTCTCGTGGCCGCGCTCGCGGAGCAGCGGGATCGCGACGCGACCCACCGCGCCGGTGGCCCCCACGACGCCGACGCTAGGCAAGCTCGAACGCCTCGTGCAGTGCCTGCACGGCGCGGTCGACGTCCGTGCTCGCGACGTGGCAGGCGATCTTGATCGGCGACGTGCTTACGATGGGCGCCTCGATTCCGGCAGCCTCGAGCGTCGCGAAGGTCTTGGCCGCGACGCCGGGGTGACTCTTCATTCCCGCCCCGACGAGGCTCACCTTCCCGAGGTCGTCGCGGGCGCTCCACTCCACACCGAGCCCGTCGAGCGTGCGCGCGGCGTCGCGGCGATCCTCGACGGGCGCGGAGAAGACGATCTCGTCGCTCGTCTGGACGATCGTGTCGACGTTGACGCTCGCGCGGGCGAGCTCCGCGAAGAGCCGCGCAGGGGTCGTCCCCGAGACCCGGTAGACGGTCTCCTGTCGCTGGTGCACGACGGCTGAGATGAGCGCTTTCTCGAGCAACGTCTCGTCCTCCTCGCGGATCCAGGTCCCGGCGTCCTCGCCGAACGAGGAGCGCACGTGGAGACGCACATTGTGACTGCGCGCGACCTCGATCGAGCGGGTGGCCATCACGGCAGCGCCGGAGGCCGCCATCTCGAGCATCTCCTCGAACGAGACCACCTCGAGCTTGCGCGCGTTCGGGACGAGGCGGGGGTCGGCGGTGAAGACGCCCAGCACGTCGGTGTTGATCTCGCAGTGCTCT
>JACCTU010000189.1 GCA_013812235.1 Actinomycetota bacterium
CGCCTGAGCCGCCCCCGCCTGGGCCGCGCGAGCCGGGGACGCCGCCGAGCGCTCCGGGCACCCCACCCGCCGGGCCTACGGTGCCGGAACCGCCTTCCTCCCCGGGCGCCCCCGCCCCCGAACCGGCTCCGACCGGAGGTTCACCGGCGGCGACCGGCGCTGTCGGCCCCGCCGCCGCCCAGCGCACGACGGGAACACCCGTCGCCCCCTCGGCCGAAACGGGGAAGGTGCGGAAGCGCCCCGAAAAGGCGGCGAAGCGCGAGCGTCCGGGGCAGGCTCAGGCAGCACACGGTGCGTCCTCGGCCCAGCCGGCGACCCCGGCCCAGCCGGCGATCCCGCCCCGGCCAAAGGAGCAGAAGCCGACCACAGCTCCCGCCGCAAAGCCCGCGACGCCGGCCGTCCCGCCGGCCCACTCGTCGGCGCACCGCAAGGACAAAGCCGCCGAAACCGCAGTCACAGCGTCGCCCGCGCCTGCTCCGGCGACGGCACAGCCCGAGGCCGAGCACGGCAACGGGAACTCCGGCGGGAACGGCAAGAAACCCTAGTCGGCACGGGTTCCGCTTGTCGGCCTCGCCGCCCGCTCGAGGAAGACTGTGTCGCGGTAGACGCTCATGCCCGCGCGCTCGTACAGACGCGTCGCTCCCGTAGGGCTCGAGGCATCGACGCCGAGTGTCGCGCGCGTGTAGCCGCGCTCACGAAATGCGTCGAACGAGTGGAGGAGTAACGCCTCGCCGAGGCCCTGCCTGCGCCACTGACGGCGGACCCCGAGGATTGCGACGTAGCCCGCAGTCGAGTCGGTGTCGTCCTGACGACAGAGCGACATCCCGGCCAGATCGTCACCGTCAAGCGCAAGGAGCCAGAGTGAGGGGTCGAAGCCTTCCCGCTCCGTCGTCCACCGACGCCACTCGTCGAACGACTCCTCGATTGGGTCGGAGGCATCGCGCCAGACCTCGACGGTCGCTTCGTAGACGCCCACTGCGTCGTCGAGGGTGAACTCCCGAACGCAAATCCCGCGCGGCCAGCTCGACTCGCGCTCGTTGCCGTCGAGTGACATCTCCATCCGGTACGAATGGCGGTGAGGCGCGAAGCCGAGCCGCGTGTACGCGTCGACTACGCGCCCGTCCCCAGCCGCAGACCAGACGCGGACAATGCCGGAGCCGGTCCGCTCGTCCAGCCACGCGACGAGCTTGGGCAGAACATCGTCGATCTCGACCTCGGGATCGACCTTCACGTCGGACCACCAACGGTCGGTGGCCGCGGCATGCTCCGTGTCGGCATAGCCGACGAGACTGCCGTCCCGCGCGAGCAGCCTGATGTCGCGGTCCGGGTCGAGCGTTGGAGTCGCGAACCACGTCCGTAGCTCGTCGGCGACGACGTCGGCTTCTCCGAACGCGGCGAGCTGGTGGCGGTTCATCAGCGCGAGGATCTCGTCGAAGTCGTCGTCGCGAGGAGGGCGCAGGCTCATGCGAGTTTCTTCTCGAACATGACGCTCTCGGTCTCGACGTGCATCCCCGCGCGCTCGTACAGACGCGTCGCGCCGGTCGGATTCTCCGAATCGACGCCAAGCCCGACGCTTCGCTCGCCGCGCGCATGAAAAACGCAAAACGTGTGGTGCAGGAGCGCGAGCCCAACCCCCCGGCGGCGCCACGGCTTCCGAACGCCGAGCGCGGCGACCCAGCCGCCTCCGTATCGGAAGACGTCGCAGCGCGCCACCGCGGCGATCTCGTCGCCGTCGCGCACGACCGCCCAGACCTCCGGGTCGAAGTCGTCGGCGTCGAGCCTGGCACGCCGCCACTCCTCGTACTCCAACGGTGCATGGCCCCACTCGTCCTGGAACGACTCCCCCAACGTCTGGTGGAACGCGGGACCGTCGCCGTCGCGAAATGACGCGACGGTGAGACCTTCGGGCCATTCAGGCTCGGGCGGCGCCTCGTCGCCAAGCTCGATGCGCATCTCGTAGTACCGCCGCACCGGGCGGTAGCCGCGGCCCGCAAGGAGCACCGAGGCTGCCTCATCGCGGGTGAAGGTGTCGTTCCGGATCGCCCCGGCGCCCAGTCCCCGCGCGCAGGTCTCCGCGAGCTCGAGCAGCGCGGTGCCGAGCCCGCGGCCGAGCAGCTCGGGATGGACGTCTCCCCAGACGATCGTCGCGTCGCCGTACGGCCAGAGCGTGGCCGCTGCAGCGAGCTGTCCGTCGCCGTGGATCAGCCACACGTTCTCGCCTAGGTCACTGAGTCGCCACCGGTCACGGATGTCGCCCTCGGTGAGCACGGAGACGCCGAGCACGGCGTGCTCCGACGCGCGCACGAGCCCGGCGACCGCGGCGGCGTCATCGTCGGTCGCTGAGCGAACCTCGAAGCCGTCAGGGAGCGACGAGCTCATCGAGCACCTCCGGCAGCCCGGTGAGGTCTGGGAGCTCCCGCGTCGGCGCCGTGTCGTAACGCTCGCCCCGCCGGTTGATCCAGACGGACAAGAGACCGAGCGCGTTCGCGGTGACGATGTCGTGGAACATGCTCTGCGCGACGTGCACATGTCGCGCAGGGTCCGCGGCGGTCCGTGCGTAGAACTCCTCCCAGTGCTTCGGCGCGGGTTTGTACGAGCCGATCTCGGAGGCGACGACGGTCTCGTCGAACGGCACACCGATCGTCGCCTTCGACGCCTCGATGAGGTCGCTGTCCGTGTTCGAGAGAATTGCGAGCCGCCAACCGCGACCGCGCGCCCGTTCGAGCGCTTCACGTACCTCGGGAAAGGTCGCCCACCCCGGAAGCGCGCGGCCGAGCGCGTCGTCCTCGCCGGCCGCCACCTCGCCGAAGCGCGCGAGCACACGCCGCATCACCTCGCGATAGCTGAGGCCCGGCTCGGCCTGCTCGACCTCGGGCTCGAACTCGTGGTAGCGGCGCAGCAGCTCGTCGGCGTCTTCGGCGGGCCAGAGCCGTTCGAACTCCGCGCGGATCCCGCCGTTCCAGTCGATCAGCGTGCCGTAGCAGTCAAACGTCGCCCAGCGCGTCACGCGGAGGACGATACGCAAGCAGCTCCCAGCCGTGGTCGCCGAGCCAGCCGCGCTGCTCACGGAAGTCGGGGCGCGCGCTCTCGACGAGCGACCAGAAGCGTCGCGAGTGGTCGAGGTGGACGAGGTGGCACAGCTCGTGCACGACGACGTAGTCGAGGATCCGGCGTGGCGCGAGCACCAGACGCCATGAGAACGAGAGCGAGCCCTTCGACGAGCACGAGCCGAAGCGTGAACGCGTGTCGCGGATCGAGATCCGTCGGCACCGGACGCCGATCCGGGGGCTCTCGGCGACGATCGTCTCCCTGACGAGCTCGCCCGCGAGGCGGCGGCCCTCGTGCTCCGTCAACGGCGGCGGGTCGAGCACGCGGACACGCTCGGCGTCCAGCTGCCGCGCGAGCCACGGAGCGTGTGCGCGGAGCGCGGCGTCGATCGCGCGGTTGCTCGTCCCCACGGGCACGACGAGCTCCGCAGGCTCGCCCGGCCGCCAGACGGTCCGCAGCAAGCGCGCGCGCGGCGACTCGCGCACCTGCACCTCGACGAGGCGTCCCCCGACGTCGACGATCCGCACCACCGCGACGGTACCGACCGTATCGGCGCGAGTTTTCCGAAGATCAGTCGGCGAAGCGGCGGACAACGATGCACGCGTTGTGGCCGCCGAAACCGAACGAGTTCGAGCACGCGACCTCGATGTCCGGGGCGTCGCGGGCTTCGTTCGGGATGTAGTCGAGATCGCAGTCCGGGTCGGCGGCCTCGTAATTGATCGTCGGCGGGAGCTTCCGGTCGCGCACGGCGAGCACCGTAAAGACTGCCTCGACCGCGCCCGCGGCGCCGAAGCAGTGTCCCGTCGAACCCTTCGTCGACGAGATCGGCGTCTTCCGCGCGTTCTCCTCTCCGAGGGCGAGCTTCAGGACGCGCGTCTCGCTCGCGTCACCGAGCGGCGTCGACGTCGCGTGCGCGTTCACGTAGCCGATCTCGCTGGTGTCGACGCCCGCGTCGTCGAAGGCCATCGTCATCGCGCGCGCGGGATTCTCGCCGGTCGGGTCGGGCTCCGTCATGTGCGCCGCGTCTGAGGAAACCCCGTAGCCGACGAGCTCCGCGTAGATCTTCGCGCCGCGTGCCTGCGCGTGGCCGAGCTCCTCGAGAACGAGCACGGCGCCGGCTTCGCCCATCACGAGCCCGTCGCGCGCTTGGTCGAACGGCCGCGAGGCCTTCGCCGGATCGTCGTTTCGCCGCGACAGCGCACGCATCGAGTCGAAGCCGGCGATCCCGACCGCCGTGACCGGCGCCTCGGTGCCGCCGGCGATCATCGCGTCCGCCCGGCCGATCCGAATCGCGTCGAGCGCATCGCCGATCGCCATGTTCGAAGCGGCGCAGGCGGTGCACTCCGACATCAACGGCCCTTTCGTGCCGAGCTCGATCGAGACCCAGCCGGCTCCCATGTTCGGGATGATCGACGGGATCGAGAACGGCGAGACCCGGTCGGGACCGCGCTCCTTCAGGACGTCGTAGCAGTCCTGGAACGAGCGAAGCCCGCCGATCCCCGTCGCGATCGAGGCGCCGACGCGGTCCGGCTCCTTCGCGATGTCGATCCCCGAATCCGTCTCGGCCTGACGCGCGGCCGCGAGGATCATCTGTGCGAACCGGTCCATGCGCCGGGCGGCCTTGCGGTCGATCCACTGCGTCGGGTCGAACTCCTTCAGCTCGCACGCGAAGTGCACCGGGTAGTCCACATGGTCGAACTGCGTGATCGGCCCGGCTCCGGACTCACCCGCGAGCAGGCGCGACCACGACGTCTCTGCGTCGTTGGCGAGCGGGGTCACGGCCCCTAGCCCCGTGATCACGACTCTCCGTCGTCCGTTCGTGCTCATCACATGCCCAATCCGCCGCCGACGACCACGACCTCGCCCGTAATGAACGAGGCGTCGTCGGAGCTCAGGAACCGTACCGCGCGGGCCACGTCCTCCGGCTCTCCGAAGCGGCCGAGCGGCGTCAGCCCCAGCATCTGCTGCTGGGCCTCTTCGCGGATCGCGTCCGTGAGCTGGGTCTTGATGTAGCCGGGAGCGACGACGTTCGCGCGAACGCCCCGGGAGCCGAGCTCCTGCGCGAGCGACTTCGTGAACGCGACGATGCCGCCCTTGGAAGCAGCGTAGTTCGACTGGCCCCAGTTGCCGTGCAGGCCGACGATCGACGAGAGGTTGACGATCGAGCCGCCGCGCCGTTTCATCATCCCGCGCGAGACGGCGCGACAGGTGTAGAAGACCGAGCTGAGGTTCGTCTCGAGCACCGAGCGCCAGTCGTCGTCGGTCATCCGCGCAAGGACGCCGTCGCGCGTGATCCCCGCGTTGTTCACCAGCACGTCCAGGTCGCCCGCCTCCTCGACCAGGCGCTTCGCCTCGTCAGCGTTCGACACGTCGGCCTGCACCGCGCGACCGCCGATCTCCGAAGCGATCTCCTCGGCCTCCTCGGCGCCCGACCGGTAGCCGACGACGACCGTCGCGCCCGCCCGCGCAAGCTCGCGAGCGACCGCAGCGCCGATCCCGCGCGAGCCGCCGGTGACGAGAGCGGTTTTTCCCTCGAGGGACGCGAAGTCAGGCACGCAGCGCTTCGGTGACTTCGTCGAGCGCCTTCAAGTCGTTCACCGAAAAGGTCTTGACCGATCTGTCGATCCTCTTCAGTAAACCGCTGAGGACGTTGCCCGGCCCCACCTCGACGAAGACGGTGACTCCGCTGCCGATCAGCGCGCGTGCGGCCTGCGTGAACTTGACGGGCGCCGTGAGCTGGTCGACCAGGAGCGTGCGATAGCGCTGCACCTCCTCGACCTTTGCGGTGACCGTCGACATGAACGCGGCCTTCGGCGCGGCGAAGTCGATCTTGTCGATCGCCGGACGCAGCCGGTCTGCCGCTCGAGCGACGAGGGGCGAGTGGAACGCACCGGAGACCCGGAGCTTGATCGCGCGCTTTGCGCCTTCTCGCTCGGCTTTCTCGCAGCACTCGCCCACCGCGTGGTCCTCGCCCGAGATGACGATCTGCCCAGGGCAGTTGTAGTTCGCAGGCCAAACCCCGAGGATCTTGCGACAGAGCGTTTCGACGACCTCGTCGTCGAGACCGAGGATCGCCGCCATCGAACCCGGATTCTTCTTCGCCGCGTCGGCCATCGCCAGCCCGCGCTCCCGCACGAGGGCGATCGCGTCCTCCACCTTCAGCGCAGACGCTGCAGCGAGGGCGGCGAACTCCCCAACCGAATGTCCGACGACGAAGTCGGGCTTGATCCCACGCTTGCGGATCGCCGCCAGCACAGCCAGGCTCGTAGCCACGAGCGCGGGTTGCTGGACCTCCGTCTGGACAAGCTCATCCTCCGGCGCGTCGAAGCAGAGGTGTACAA
>JACCTU010000144.1 GCA_013812235.1 Actinomycetota bacterium
ACGACGTGGACCGACCCGTCCTCGTTCGCGAGCGGCTGGTCGCCGCCAGCCAGGTCGATGATCGAAAGCCGTCGCGCCGCGAGCCCGACGGGACCGTCGAGGTGAAACCCGTCGGAGTCCGGGCCGCGGTGAACGAGCGTCGCCGCCATGCCCTCGAGCACGCCGCGCTCCGCGGCGCCGTCGCGTCGTGCGACTCCACAGATCCCGCACATCGGCGGAACTCTACGGAGGCCTTATCGTCCCGTGATCGCCCTCCACTCCCAAGAGCTGTGGCAGCTCGTCGGGCTGCTCTTCGGCGTCGGGGTCCTCGTCGTCCTCGCGCCCCTTCTCCGGATCCCATACTCCTGCTGGTGCTGGGCGGGCTCGCGCGGGCAGACCGGTTCCGCGAGCGGCTGGACGACGACCGGAGCGAGATCGAGGAGCGCTCACAGGCGTTCCAGCAGATCCGTCTCGCGCTCCTGCGGGCGGAACAGGAGGCCGTGCTCGAGCTGCGTCGCGCCGGCGCGATCTCGGACGATGTGATGCACCGGATCCTGCGCGACCTCGCGCTCGAGGAGCTACGCCTGGACTTTGGCGCCTAGCGTCTGCCGCAGCACGCGCCAGCCCGTCGACGCGAGCGTCCGCAGGTAGAGCCGCACCGACCGGTCCGCGATCCACTCTAGGTCGTGCGCGAGCTTTTCCGCCCACGACGTCTCGCGGCTCTGCCTCACCTGCGCGAGGCCGGTCAGGCCGGGCCGGACGACCAGCCGCTGCCAGTACGCGGGCAGCTCGCCTGCGAGCTCCTCGAAGAACCGCGGTCGGATCGGCCTCGGGCCGACGAAGCTCATGTCGCCGCGGAGCACGTTCCAGAACTGCGGAAGCTCGTCGAGTTGCGCAGCCCGGAGACCGCGGCCGAGTCGCGTGGTCTCCGCCTCCGTCCGGCGGACGAGTTCCCCCTCCAGGTACGGGCCGAGGCGCGTCTCTGCGTCCGGTGTCAGCGTGCGGAACTTCAGCATGGTGAACACCCGGCCTTCGCGCCCGACACGCTCGCCGCGGTAGAGGACCGGGCGGCCGCTCGTGACGAGGATCGCGAGCGCGATCACGAGCTGAACCGGGAGTGAGACGACCGTGAAGAGCGCCGAGAGCGCGATGTCGAGCTCGCGGAGCGCGAGGTCCCGGCCGCGAGGCGGCGACCCCTGCGCCAGCGCGGCGTAGCGCTCAGCGAGAGATCGAGGTGATTCAGTCATAATCAATGCTTATGGACACGCGACAGCTCGCTGCGTTTTGCGCGGTCGTCGAGAGGAAGAGCTTCTCACAGGCGGCGGAACGCCTCGGCGTCACGCAGCCCGCCGTCAGTCTCCAGATCAGGGCCCTGGAGAAGCGGCTCGGCAGACAGCTGCTCGACCGCTCAGGCCGCCGAGTCGAGCCGACCGAGGCCGGCCGACGGCTCTATCGCAGCGCGCAGCGGATGCTCGCGCTCGAGGACCAGTTGCTCGAGGACGTCGCGACGGTGGGCGAAGGTGAGCTCACGGGGACGCTCGACCTGGGCGCCTCGACGGGGCCCGCCGCGATCGTGCTGCCGCTCCTGCTCTGCGAGTTCCAGGCCGAGAACCCGGGTGTCAAGGTGTCGCTCACCGTCGCCGACACGCACGCAGTCGTCGAGCTCGTCGCCGCCCGCGAGCTCGAGCTCGGGATCGTCGGCGCGGCGCGCCGCCAGCGCGGCGTCGCGTTCGAGCCCTTCTTCCGCGACGAGGTGATCCTCGCCACTCCGCCGGAGCACAAGTTTGCAGGCCGCACGATCTCGCTCGACGAGCTGCGTAAGGACCCGCTGATTGTGATGCAGGAGGGCGGCGGCGTGCGGCAGCTGCTCGAGGACGAGCTCCGCCGGAGCGGCGAGCGGCTGCGCGACTTCGACGTGCCGCTGGAGCTCGGTCTGCAGGAGTCCGTGCGGAGCGCGGTCCTGGCCGGCTACGGCGTCACGTTCATCTCGCGCTCCGCCGTCGAAGCGGAGCTCGCCGCGGGCAGGCTCGGCGAGGCCCGCGTGCGCGGACTGAACCTCGTGCGGGACGTCTCGCTCGTGCGCGCCGCGCGCAAGTCGCCGACCCGGGTCGCCGAGGCCTTCGTGGCTTTCGGCAAGGAACGCCTGGCGTGATCGTCCGCTGGGGCCTGGACGCGCTCCCGGAGCTCCTCGACGAGCTCGGCATCGAGCGCCCGCTGCTCGTCGCGAGCGAGCGATGGTCGTCGCTCGACCTTCCTGTCGCGGCCGCGTGGCAGGAGATCCCTTCGCACCGGATCGAAGCGCCCGACGACGTCGACGGCGTGCTCGCCGTCGGCGGCGGGAGCGCGATCGACACCGCGAAAGCGCCGTCCGCGGCACGGGGGCTCCCGGTCGTCTCCGTGCCGACCACGTACTCCGGCTCCGAGTGGACCCCGAGCTTCGGCGTGCGAGACCCCGAGAGGAAGATGGTCGGCGGCGGAGGCGGCGCCCGCATGGCAGGGATCGTCTACGACCCGAAGCTCACCCTCGGGCTGCCGCGGGCGGAGTCGGGCGGGACGGCGATGAACGCGCTCGCTCACAC
>JACCTU010000145.1 GCA_013812235.1 Actinomycetota bacterium
CGACGGGGGCAACCCTGTACGCGACGCTCGAGCCGTGCTCGCGCTTCGGCCGGACCCCGCCGTGCGTCGACGCGATCGTCGGCGCGGGGATCGCGAAGGTCGTCGTTGGCTCCGACGACCCGTCGCAGGAGGGGGTCGAGCGCCTGCGCGAGCTCGGGATGGAGGTCGAGGTCCTCGACTGCTGGAAAGCTCGAAGGCAGAACGAGGCGTGGCGCACGTGGAAGCTTCTCGAGCGGCCGTTCGTCACGTACAAGGCGGCGGTCACGCTTGACAGCCGCGTGACGATCCCGGGCTCGCGCTGGATCTCGGGCGAAGAGTCGCGGCGGCTCGTCCACGAGCTGCGCGCGCAGTCGGACGCGGTCGGGGTGGGGATGGGCACCGTGCGCATCGACGACCCGCGGCTCGACGCGCGCGGCGTCTCGGCCGTGCGCCAGCCGCGGCGGATCGCGTTCGGCCTCGGCCCGCTGCCCGACGGCTCCGAGCTGGAGCTGCGCTCGGGCGAACCGGTCGAGGAGCTGCGTGCGCTCGCCCACGAGGGCGTGCAGTCGCTCCTGCTCGAGGGCGGCCCGACGATCGCGACCGCGTTCCTCGAGCGCGGGCTGATCGACAAGCTCCTGCTCTTCGTCGCGCCGGCGCTCTCAGGTGCGGGGCCACACCTCTTCAATGACTTCGCGGGACCGCGCGAGCTGACCCATAGCACCGTGCGGCCGGTCGGCGAAAACCTGCTCTTCGAGGGATACCTTCGGGAACCGTGAAGTTCGGGATCCTCAGCTCGAACATCGGCTCGTACTCCGAGCCCCGAACCGCGATCCGCGTCGCACAGGCGGCCGAGCGCGCGGGGTGGGACGCGTACCTGATCTGGGACCACCTCGCGTTCGTCTGGGACAAGCCCGCGGCCGACCCGTGGGTGACGCTCGGCGCGGTCGCCGCGTCCACCGAGCGGATCTTGATCGGTCCGGGGGTCACGCCTGTCGCGCGTCGCCGGCCGCAGGTGGTGGCGCACGAGCTCGCGACGCTCGACCGGCTCGCGCCCCGGCGCGTCGTCTTCGGTGCGGGTCTCGGCGGCGGCCACGGCGAATTCGAGCGCTTCGGCGAGGACGAGGGCGCGCACGCACGAGCTGAGCTGCTCGACGAGGGGCTCGACGTGATCCGCGCGCTGCTCTCCGGTGAGCGCGTCGAGCACCGGGGCGAGCACTTCACCGTCGACGGGGTCACGCTGCGACCTGCGCCGGAGCGCCTGCCGATCTGGATCGGCGGGATGAGCGCGAAGGCCCGCGCGCGGGCAGCGCGCTTCGACGGCTGGTTTGCGGACACCGCGAGCCCGAGCGAAATGACGACGACGCCTGAGGA
This sequence comes from Actinomycetota bacterium, assembly GCA_013812235.1. Taxonomy (GTDB): domain Bacteria; phylum Actinomycetota; class Thermoleophilia; order Gaiellales; family Gaiellaceae; genus JACCTU01. The sequence goes on from JACCTU010000145.1 coordinate 1,351, forward strand.
GCTGGCCGCGCTGCTCGAGGGCTACTCCTTCGGCGACGTCGCCGTGATGGGCTACTCCGAGCCGGGCGAGAGCGAGCTCCACGACGCCTACGCCGAGGCCGGTGCGACGTGGTGGATCGAGCAGATCCACGACGGCCGCGGTGGTCTCGACACTGTCCTCGCGCGAGTGACGTCCGGGCCGTAGGCGGGGACAGTCCCGTCGACGGCGGGGACAGACCCCGTTTGTGCGGGGACAGACCCACGGGTTGTCGGGGAGGACTCGGGGACAGTCCCCAGAGATAGCCTGAGCGCGTGTTCACGGGGATCGTCAGGGAGCGCGGGCGGGTCGCCTCGTTCGACAACGGCAGGCTCGTCGTCGAGTCGACGCTCGAGCCCGGGATCGGTGACTCGGTCTCGGTCGACGGCGTCTGCCTGACCGTCGTGCACGTGAACGGCGGAACGCTCGCGTTCGACGTCGTCGGCGAGACGACCTCGCGCGTCAAGCCGTTCGGCACCGAGGCGAACCTCGAGCCCGCGCTGCGCACGGGCGAGCCGCTCGGCGGCCACTATGTCCAGGGCCACGTCGACGCGGTCGGGCGGGTGCGCTCGTTCGACGGCGAGCGGCTCGTCGTGGAGGCGCTGCCGGAGCTCCTGCGCTATTGCGTCGAAAAGGGCTCGATCGCGATCGACGGCGTGGCGCTCACGATCAGTGCGCTCGACGACGAGAGCTTCGAGGTCGCACTCGTCCCCCACACGCTCGAAGTCACGACGCTTGGAGGAAAGCGGCCTGGCGACGAGGTCAACCTCGAGGTCGACGTCCTTGCGAAGTACGTGGAGCGCCTGCTCGGGGCTAGGCTCTCGACGTGACCGCCACGGTTGAGACACGCGCGCCGTTCGCGACCGTCGAGGAAGCGATCGAGGACATCCGTCAGGGCCGCTTCGTCGTCGTCGTCGACGCAGAGGACCGCGAGAACGAAGGCGACCTGACGATCGCCGCGCAGTTCGCGACCCCGGAGGCGATCAACTTCATGGCCACCCACGCCCGCGGCCTAATCTGCCTCTGTCTCACCGAGGAGCGCTGCGACGAGCTCGGCCTCGAGCAGATGGCGCGCGAGAACGAGACGCCGCTCGGCACGGCCTTCACCGTTTCCGTCGAGGCGCGCGAGGGCGTCACGACGGGTATCTCCGCGCCGGACCGCTCGCACACGATCCAGGTCGCGATCGACCCCTCGAAGCGCTCGCACGACCTCGTCCGTCCCGGCCACGTCTTTCCGCTCCGCGCGAAGGCCGGAGGGGTGCTCGAGCGCTCCGGCCAGACGGAAGCGGCCGTCGACCTCGCGCGCCTCGCCGGGCTGAACCCCGCGGGCGTCGTCTGCGAGATCATGAACGAGGACGGGACGATGGCGCGCGTCCCGGACTTGACCGTGTTCTGCGAGCAGCACGGGATCAAGCTGCTGACGATCGCCGACCTGATCGGGTACCGCCGCGCGACGGAGAAGCTCGTCCAGCGCGTCGCGCAGGTGCGGCTACCGACCGCGTACGGCGAGTTCACCGCGGTCGCGTTCCGAGAGACGCTGACCGGCAAGCCGCACGTCGCGCTCGTCAAGGGCGAGGTGGACGGCGGCAAGGACGTGCTCGTGCGCGTCCACTCCGAGTGCCTGACCGGCGACGTCTTCCACTCGCTGCGCTGCGACTGCGGCGACCAGCTCGAGCTCGCGCTGCGCCGGATCGAGGAAGAAGGACGCGGCGTCCTCCTCTACATGTCGCAGGAGGGACGCGGGATCGGACTGCTCTCGAAGCTGCAGGCCTACGAGCTGCAGGAGGCGGGCCTCGACACGGTCGAGGCAAACCTCGAGCTCGGCTATCCGGCCGATGCGAGAGAGTGGGGGATCGGCAACCAGATCCTGGCCGACCTGGGCTTGACGACGATCCGGATCCTGACCAACAACCCGAAGAAGCTGACCGGCCTCGAGGGCTACGGCCTGGCCGTCACCGAGCAGGTGCCGATCGAGGTCGCGCCCAACCCGGAGAACGAGCGGTACCTCGCCGCGAAGCGCGACAAGCTCGGCCACCGACTGCACCACCAGGATCGCCGCTTCGAGGAGGACTTGAGCCGTAGGCTCGACGGAGGCGAACAGAGAGCGGAGGTGCCGACTTCGCCGGCGCCGGAGCGGGAAACGTGACGGAGCCGGCCGAGGTTCCGCAGCTCCGCCCGCCGGAGCACGCCGAGGGCGCGCTCGAGCTGCCCGACGGCGTGCAGGTGCTCGAGGGCTCGCCCGTCGGCGGTCGTCGCGGCGTCGCCGTGCTCGTCGCGAAGTTCAACGGCGAGATCACGACCCGCCTGCTCGCCTCGGCTCTCGAGGAGCTCGACCGGGCGGAGGTCCCGCGCGAGTCCGTGACCGTCGTGCCCGTCCCGGGCGCTTTCGAACTCCCGCTCGCCGCGCTCGCGCTCGCGAAGACCCGCCGCTTCTCCTGCGTCGTCGCGCTCGGCTGCGTCGTGCGCGGCGAGACCGCGCACTTCGACTTCATCGCGGGCGAGGCGGCGTCCGGCCTCCAGCTGGCCGCGATCGAGACCGGCATCCCGGTCTCCTTCGGCGTGCTCACCACCGAGACGACCGAGCAGGCGGAGTCGCGCGTCGACAAGGGCGCCGAGGCTGTGCGGACGGCGCTCGAGATGGCCGACCTCTTCGCCCAGCTCCGCGCAAGCGCTGCGGCGGCCACGTAACAAACTGTCACAAGCTGTCCGCTACACTGCCGCGGCCATGCCGAAGATCTGTGCAGTCTGCGGGAAGAAGCCCTCGTTCGGGAACAGCCGCAGCCACTCGATGGTGGCTACGAAGCGCCGGTTCGACCCGAACCTCCAGCGCGTCCGCGTCAACCTGGGCGGCAAGGCCCAGCGCGCGTACGTCTGCACCCGCTGCCTCAAGGCCGGCAAGGTCACCAAGGCTCTTTAGAGGCTCGCCCACGATCGGGCGCTGTGCCGCCGGGCCGCGCTGGGCGGCGCGATGCGACGTCCTCAGTCGCGCCCGTATCCACGGGATACGAGCGCTCCCTGCGTCCTTGCCTGGCACCGCCCACCGCACCCCGGCGACGAGGCCCGATCATGGACGAGCCTCTGAGGCCTCTCGCGCAACCCCGCGCCCCCCGATCGGGTCTAATCCCGGCGTGGAGGCGGCTCACTCCTTCTCCGCACCGCTCGGGAGGATCACGATTGCGCAGGAGGTCTTGGCGCACATCGCAGGCCACGCAGCACTCGAGTCGTACGGGGTTGTCGGCATGTCCGCCCGAGGGCGCGTCGGCCGGCTGCTGTCGCGCGACCGCGTCGGGCAGGGAGTCGTCGTCGGACGAAGCGACCAGGGCGTGACCGTCGATCTCTACGTCGTCGTCGAGTACGGGCTCAACCTCGCCGAGGTCGCGTCGGGCCTCCGGAACCGGGTGGCGTACGACCTCGAGCGACTGACGGGTCTCGAGGTGGCGTCCGTCGAGGTGCACATCCAGGATGTGAAGACCGGATGACGCCGCTCGAGCTCGCGCGCGGCGCGCTCGCCTCGCTCGAGGCGAGCCGTCAGCGGATCGACGACCTCAACGTGTACCCGGTGCCCGACGGCGACACCGGCACGAACCTGACGCTGACTGCCCGCGCGATCGCCGACGCGCTCGAAACGACCGAGTCGACCGACCGACCGGCGCTCGCGAAGGAAGCGACCCGCGCCGCGCTGATGGGCGCGCGCGGCAACTCCGGGGTGATCCTCTCGCAGATCGTGCGCGGCTTCGCCGACGTGGTGGGAGACGCGGAGCCTTTTGACGCCGGCGCGCTCTCGCGAGCGTTCCGCGGAGCGAGCGACGCGGCCTACCGCGCGGTGCGCCGCCCAGTGGAGGGGACGATGCTGACCGTGATCCGCGAGCTCGCCGAGGCTGCGGAGCGCACCGACCATTCCCAGTCCGCCGCGGAGCTGCTCGTCGAGCTCGTGCGCGCCGGCGAGGAGTCGCTCGCGCGCACGCAGGACATGCTCGACGTGCTGCGCGACGCGGGCGTCGTCGACGCCGGCGGAGCGGGGCTCGTCGAGATCGTGCGCGGACTGGCTGCGACCGCGACCGGCGAGCCGATCCCCGAGGCCCCTCCGCGCGAGTCGCTCGGCTTCGACGCGATCCACCAGGAGCTCTCGGAGTACCGGTACTGCACGACGTTCGTGATCGAGGGCGACGGCCTCGTGCGCGAGGAGCTCGAGGGCGAGCTGGAGCAGCTCGGCGACTCGCTGCTCGTCGTCGGCGACTTCACGGCGATGAAGGTGCACGTGCACACCGACGAGCCGGGCTCGGCGCTCGCGATCGGCACCAAGCGCGGGACGATCGCCGGCGTCGAGATCGCGAACATGCACGCGCAGACGCAGCACCGCTCGGCGCGGCTGCTCGAGGTGGTCCCGGACGTCAAGACCGAGGTCGTCGCGGTCGTCGTGGGCGACGGGAACCGCCGCCTGTTCGAGACGCTCGGCGCGACGAGCTTCGTCGAGGGCGGCCAAACGATGAACCCGTCCACCGCCGACCTCGTCGCCGCGGTCGAGCGCACCGGCGCGGCGGAGGTCGTCCTGCTCCCGAACAACTCGAACGTGATCATGAGCGCCGAGCAGGCCGCGCGGCTCGCGGGCAAGCCCGTGCAGGTCGTCGCGAGCGACTCGATCCCGGCAGGGCTCGCCGCGATCGTCTCCTTCGATCCGCAGCGGAGCGCCGACGAGAACGCGACCGAGATGCGCGAGGTGCTCGAGGCGGTCGCGACCGGGGAAGTGACCGTCGCCTCGCGCGATGCGCAGCTGAACGGGCTCGCGGTGCCGAAGGGCGCGTTCCTCGGCCTCGCCGACGGCGAGGCTGTCGCGGTCGGCGAGAGCTTCGACGAGGTCGCGCGCCAGGTCGTCGAGCGACTACTGGTCGAACCGCGCGGGATGCTGACGCTCCTGCGCGGCGAGGAAGCGCCCGAGCTCGACGCGCTCGTCGCGTCGCTCGCGAAGCAGCACCCCGACCTCGAGGTCGACGTGCAGGACGGCGGCCAGCCGCACTACCCGCTCCTGCTCTCCGCCGAGTGAAGGACAGCCCGATCCGCGTCGTTCTCGTCGAGGACAACCAGGTCTTCCGCGAGACGCTCGAGCTGTTGCTCGGGCTGCGCGACGACATCGACGTCGTCGCGTCGGTCGCAGACGGGACCCTCGCCGTGCCCGCGTGCGTCGAGCACAAGCCCGACGTCGTGGTGATGGATTACCGGCTCCCCGGGCTCGACGGCGTTCAGGCCACGAGGGCGGTCGTCGCGAGCTGTCCCGGCACCAACGTCGTCGCACTGAGCGCTTCTGCGAACCTCCGCGAGATGAGAGCGCTCCAGGAGGCCGGCGCGGTCGCCTGCCTGACGAAGGACCAGGACCTCGACGAGATCGTCGGGGCGATCCTGCACGCAGGCGGGCGCGAGTCCTCATGAACCTGACCGCGCAGAACACCGCAGTCGTTCTGGACTCCACGGCCGACTTCCCGGAGGCGGCGGAGCGCTTCCCGAACTGGCGCATGGTCCCGCTGTACGTCCGCTTCGGCGACGAGAGCTATCGCGACTACATCGAGCTCGGCCCGCACGAGTTCTACGAGCGGTTGCGCACCTCGCCGACGACTCCGGCGACCTCCCAGCCGACACCCGGCGACTTCACCGCGACCTACACGGAGCTCGCGGGCTATGACCGGATCTTCTCGATCCACATCCCGGAGTCGCTCTCAGGCACGATCCAGAGTGCCCGCGTTGCGGCTGAGGACTTCGGCGACAAGGTGCGCGCGATCGACTCGGGCACGGCGTCGGCGGCGATCGCGATGCTCGGTTTCGCGGTCCAGCGCCGGCTCGAGCGCGGCACGACCGACGAGGAGGTCGACGCGCTCGTCCAACGCTTCAAGGAGAACGCCGGGTTGCTCTTTACCGTCGACACGCTGGAGTTCCTGCAGCGGGGCGGTCGGATCGGGCGCGCCGCGAAGTTTGCCGGCCAGCTGCTGCACGTGAAGCCGATCCTCACGATCGAGGGCGGGGAGGTCATCCCGCTGAAGCGCGTGCGCGGTGCGGCGAAGGCGTTCGCCGAGTTTCAGCAGCAGTTCAGCGACTCGACGATCGACACCGAGCGCCTGCGCGTCGGGATCGCGCACGCCGACGCGCCGGAGCGCGCCGAGCAGCTGCGCAAGATGGTCGCGGGCGAGCGGCCGAAGGCGCAGGTCGAGATCGTGACGACGCTGGGCGCGGTGGTGGGGACCCACGCGGGTCCCGGCACGGTCGGCTTCTTCTGGTTCATGGACGACGAGTAGTAGCTGCGAACGTCGCGAATCCGCTCGCGCGGACCGCAACGCGCGAAGAGCCCTAAAGGCGGCCGCTTTCGCGGCCGCTGTCGCAGCGACTTCACCTCGAGCCCCCTCGTCGTCCGTCCGGACAGCGTTCCTATACTCGGACCGGCTCTGGTCGTCGTGGAGACACCCATCCGCACCGCAGCGGGTTTCTCGGGCGTGGCCCCGCCCGAGCATTGGCCACCCTCGCGATCGACACCGAGGCCCGAGCGGCTCGAGCGCGCGCTCGACGTCTTGCCTGGGGTGGGCGTCACCGTCGCGCAGCGGCTCGCCAAGCTCGGGCTCGGCTCGGTCGGCGACCTGCTCCGGCACGCGCCGTTTCGCTACGAGCCGGCCGCGCCCGAGCTCGAGATCGCGGAGCTCTTCGGCGAGGAGGAGGCGGCGATCTCCGGAGTCGTGCGAAGCGTGCGGAAGCGTCGCGCGCGCCGGCTGACGATCGTCACGGCGCGCGTCGAGGACGAGAGCGGTCACATCGACGCGGTCTGGTTCAACCAGGAGTGGCTCGCGGACAAACTGCAACCCGGCACGCACGTCCGCCTGCGCGGACAGCGTCGCCGCGACGACTTCGTCGTCAAGAGCTACGACCTCGGCGAGACGGCGCAGACCGCCGACTTCGCGCCCGTCTACCCGGCGAGCGAGGACGTGACCACGAAGCGGCTGCGCGCGTTCGTCGAGTCGGCGCTGCCGTACGCGGACGACGTCCGCGACCTGCTTCCCGCGGTGCTGCGCGCGCGGCTCGAGCTCCCGATCGCGCGCGACGCGCTCGTCGCGATCCACCGGCCGCTCTCGGAGCAAGACACCGAGCGCGGCAGGCGCCGGCTCGCGTTCGACGAGCTCCTCGAGTTGCAGCTCGCACTCGCGCTCGCGCGTCGCGACCGCGAGGACGCGAAGGCGCCGGAGCTCGGCGCGCCCGGCGAGCTGATCGAGCGCTACCGCGGCGCGCTGCCGTTCGCGTTCACGGAGCACCAGGAGCGAGCGATCGCCGAGCTCGACCACGACCTGAAACGCAGTACGCCGATGCAGCGCCTGCTGCAGGGCGACGTCGGCTCCGGCAAGACCGTCGTGGCGCTCTACGCGCTTCTGCGGGCGGTCGAGCACGGATACCGTGGCGCGCTGATGGCGCCGACCGAGACGCTCGCCGAGCAGCACTTCCTGACGATCGACCCGATCTGCGTCGCGCTCGGCGTGCGCGCCGCGCTCCTGACGAGCCACGCGAAGGCCGGCGTGGGCGACGCACAGATCGTCGTCGGCACGCACGCGCTGATCCAGGAAGGTGCCGAGCTCGACGACCTGGGCGTCGCGGTGGTCGACGAGCAGCACCGCTTCGGGGTCGAGCAGCGCAAGGCCCTCTCGGAGGGGCGGTCACCGCATGTCCTGCACATGACCGCGACCCCGATCCCGCGCACGCTCGCGCTGACGCTCTACGGCGACCTCTCGGTCAGCGAGATTGCGAAGCCGCCGGCGAACCGCAAGCCGATCGTCACGCGCTGGATCCCGCAGGAGCGAAGCTCGGAGGCGTACACGCGCCTGCGCCGTTTGCTCGAGGAAGGCAGGCAGGCGTACGTGGTCTGCCCGGTGATCGAGGAGTCGGAGACGCGGCAGGCGAAGGCGGCGGAGGTCGAGGCGGAGCGACTCCGCCACGGCGAGCTGCGGGGTTTCCGCGTCGGCTGCCTGCACGGGCGGCTGAAGCCCGCGGACCGCCGCTCGCTGATGGCGCAGTTCAAGGCGCGCGAGCTCGACGTGCTCGTCGCGACGACGGTGATCGAGGTCGGCGTCGACGTCCCGAACGCGACGGTGATGATCGTGCAGGAAGCCGACCGCTTCGGGCTCGCCCAGCTGCATCAGCTTCGCGGCCGCGTGGGGCGTGGGGGAGAGCAGTCCTACTGCCTGCTCGTCTCGCGCGCGAAAGACGAGCTGACCGACTCTGCCCGCGCCCGCCTCGAGGCGATGGTCGCGTCGACCGACGGCTTCGAGCTCGCCGAGCGCGACCTCGAGATCCGCGGCGAGGGAGAGCTGCTCGGCACGCGGCAGTCGGGCGCGTTCGGCCTGCGGTTCGCTTCTCTCCGGGGGGATCGCGACCTGCTGGAGCTCGCCCGGCGCGAGGCCGAGGCGCTCGCCGGCGGCGAGGGGCTGCTCCAGGACGAGGTCGCGCGCCGCGCGACCCTCGTGGCAGCTTGAATACGGGTATGTGCCGAAACATCCACACGCTTTACAACTTCGAGCCACCGGCGACCGAGGACGAGATCCGCGACGCCTCGCTCCAATACGTCCGCAAGGTCAGCGGCTTCACGAAGCCGTCGCAGGCGAACGAGGCGGCGTTCGACGCGGCGGTCGACGAGATCGCCGGCGCGACGCTCAGGCTGCTCGGCTCGCTCGTGACGACGGCGGCGCCGAAGGACCGCGAGCACGAGGCCGAGCGCGCGCGCGAGCGGGCGAAGAAGCGCTTCGCAACCGCGCCGTAGGCGTGCGGATCATCGCGGGAACGCACAGGGGCCACAGGATCGTTGCGCCCCAGGGGCGAGCCACCCGACCCACGAGCGACCGCGTGCGCGAGAGCGCCTTTAACCTGATCGGGCCGGTCGACGGCGCCTCGGTGCTCGACCTCTTCGCCGGCTCGGGCGCGATGGGCCTCGAGGCCCTCTCGCGCGGGGCCGAGAGCGCGACCTTCGTCGAAGCCGACCGCCAGGCCGCGGAGACCATCGACCAGAACCTCGCGAAGCTCCGGCTCACGGGCGCACGGATCGTGCGCACCGACGCGGTGCGAGCACTCGCAGCGGAGGCGTCTGCGGGCAGGAAGTACGATCTCGTGCTGGTCGACCCTCCGTACGACCTCTACCCGAACCTGGAGCCGATGCTCGCGCGCTATCTCCCGCACGTCCTCGCCGAGGGCGGCCTCGTGGTCGTCGAGACCGGCGCGCGCGTGGAACCTGAGCTTCCGCTCGAGCAGCGAACCTCACGCAGGTACGGCTCGGCGCGCGTGACGCTCTTCGAATGATCACCGCGATCTGCCCAGGGTCGTACGACCCCGTGACGTTCGGCCATGTCGACGTGATCGGCCGTGCGGCTGCGATCTTCGACCGCGTCGTCGTCGGAGTGGTCGGCGCGCCGCGTCACAAGACTCCGCTCTTTTCCCTCGAGGACCGCGTCGCGTTTCTGCGCGAAGCGCTCTCGGATTTGGCGAACGTCGAGGTCGACGTCTTCTCCGAGCTCGTCGTCGAGTTCGCGCGCAAGTGGGAGGCGAAGGCGATCGTCAAGGGCCTCCGCGTGATCTCGGACTTCGAGTGGGAGTTCCAGATGAACCAGCTGAACCGCATGCTCGCCCCTGAGATCGAGACGGTCTACGTGATGGCGAGCGCCCAGGTCAGCTTCGTGTCCTCCAGCGGGGTGAAGGAGATTGCCGCCTTCGGGGGAAAGGTGGACGAACTCGTGCCCGAGTCGGTGGCGCGACGGTTCGTCGAGCTGTACCCGCAGGGCCGGCCCGGGACACCCGAAAACCCCCAGGAGTAGACTTCAAGCAATGGACGTGCTGGTTCTGATCGACAAGCTCGACGACCTCGTGCACAACGCGAAGGCCGTGCCCCTCACCGACCAGGTGCGGATCGACCGGGAGGAGATCTACGACCTCCTCGACCAGATGCGCGCGACGATTCCCGAGGAGATCAAGCAGGCGCGCTGGATCGTCAAGGAGCGTCAGGACATGCTCGCCGAGGCGAAGCGGGAGGTCGACCGCCTGCTGGCCGAGGCACGCGAGCAGGCGGTGCGCGAGGCCTCGCAGACCGAGATCGTCAAGCTCGCCGAGCGGCAGGCTCAGGACATCGTCGACGAGGCACGCCGTCAGGCGCGCGAGACGCGGCTCGAGATGGAGGACTGGGCGGACGGGATCCTCTCGACGCTCGAGGTCAACCTCGAGAAGTTCCTCACCGCGGTCAAGCGCGGCCGCGAGCGGCTGCACGAGCGCTCGCAGGAGCACGTGATGGCGGGGGTCTCCGACGCCGCGACGAACGAAGACCCGTACCAGTAGCGCACGCGCGCCACTGACGGTCTTCGCCGCACTCGCGGCACTGCTGCTCGTCCCGAACGCGTACGCCGCGAACGCGATCCAGGTCGAGAACGCGCTGCCCGGCACCTCGGCGTGGGTGACCCGAACGTTTCATCCGCGGAGGGCTACGCATCCGAGGCGAGCGTCGAGTCCGGCGGCACCCTCGACTTCCACGTCTCGGCGCCGAGCGGGCTCCGCTACCGGCTGGACGTCTACCGGATCGGCTGGTACGGCGGCCCCGGCGGGCGGCTGCTCGCCTGTCTTCCCTCGTGCAGCAGCACGAACGAGGCCGTTCAGTACGGGACGCCCGCGCCTGATGGGAACGGCGAGTTGCGCGCCGGCTGGCCGGTGACGAACACGTTGGCGGTGCCCGCAGCCTGGGTGTCGGGCTACTACCTCGCGCGCATCGTCCTGTCGGACGGCAGCCCGCCGGGTGCGATCCCGTTCGTCGTTCGCGAGCCCGTCGCCGCGGCCGCTCCTTCCGCGGTCGTCGTGCAAGTTCCGGTGAACACGTGGCAGGCCTACAACGCCTGGGGCGGGAGGAGCCTCTACGACTTCAACTCGGGTGGTTCGCGCGCGAATCGCGTCAGCTTCGACCGGCCGTATCTGTGGATCGGCCCCGGCGCACAGGTGATGACGTGGTGGGAGCTGTCGCTCGTCCGCTTCCTCGAGAGCGAGGGTGTCGACGTCTCGTACGTCACCGACGTGGACGTCGACCGCGATCCGGCGGTGCTCACGCGCCACCGCGTCGCGATCACTGCCGGGCACGGCGAGTACTGGGCGAAGCAGATCCGCGACGCGTACGAGAGCGCGCGCGGCGCCGGGACGAACCTGCTGTTTATGGGCGCCAACACCGCCTACTGGCAAGTGCGCTACGAGAACGGGCGCTGGACGATGGTCGGCTACAAGAGCGCGTCTGATCCAGAGCCGACGTTCGCCCAGAAGACGATCCTCTTCCGCGATTTCGGGCGTCCGGAATGTGCGCTCCTCGGCGTGCAGCACTACGAGGGCTCGTACAACTGGCCCCGCGCCGACTTCGTCACGAACCCCTATCCAACCGGGAGCCAGTGGTTTCAGAACACCGGCCTCGTTGCCGGCGCGACGATCCCGCAGATCGTGAGCCGCGAGCACGACATGGTCCCGCCGGGGACGAACTGCGGCTTGCCGTTGACGGTGCTGTTCCACCACGACGCCGTCAGCGACCCGCTCGAGCGGGCCGAGGCGGTGCGCTACACGTTCCCGGGGTCGGGCGCGCGCGTCTCCTCGAGCGGTTCGCTCGAGTTTCCCTGGGCGCTCAACTACTACCGCCGGGGGGCGACGGTGCTTCGACCCAGGTAAACGCGGGAGTCCAGCAACTCGTCCGCAACCTCCTCGCGAACGCGCTGCGGCCTGCGCCGCCGGCCTCGCTGAGGACGGAGATCGTGTCCGGCCGGAAGCTGCGGATCCGAATCGGCGTCCGCGGCGACCCGCGTGTGACGCGCCATCGCGTCTACCGGCGCTCCGGCGGGACGGCCCCGCCCCTCACCAGCCCCGGCTGGACGCAGGTCTGCATGCCGCCGACCGCGTCGTCCTGTCTCAACACGGTCCCCGCGGCAGGCGTCTACCGCTTCGCCGTGATTGCGGTCGACCGGTGGGGCCAGTCGGTGGCGACGTACTCCGGCCGGCGAACGGTGCCCTAAGCCGACACGGTGCGCAGCCCGGCGCAGACCTGCTGCGCGAGCTCGACGAACGCGCGTGCGGCCGGGCCGCGATGCCGGTCTCGGTGCCAGGCGACGGCGATCGTGCGCGGCGGGACGTCGTCGAGCTCGACGACACGCACGCGCTCGTCCTCCTCGTCGACCGTCAGTCGCGGGACGACGGCGGCGCCCAAGCCGGCCGCGACCATGCCTTGCACGGTCCCGTTGTGGTCGGATCGAAAGACGAAACGGAGCGGCTCGGGTGAGAAGCTCTCGAGCTGGTTGAGGCCGCGGCAGTGCCGGAAGCCGATCAGGTCGAGTCCCGCGGCGGCTGCGAGCGTCGTCGTGTCGGGATCGTCCGCGTCCGCCGGGAGGACGAGCACGTAGGGGTCGCGGAGCACCTCGGCGTGCTCGAACGGGCCTTCGGGAAGCGGCAGGTCGGCGAACGTCAGGTCGAGCTCGCCTCGCTCGATCTGGCCGAGCAGCTCGACGTCGTTCGCCGCCTCCTCGAGCGAGACCTCGACCCGCGGCCACCCCTCGACGAAGCGCGACATCAGCGTGGGGAGGATGTGCTCCCCGACGCTCTGGTAGACGCCCACGCGAAGCGTGCCGGCCTGGCCGCTGCCGAGTGCGTCCATGTCCGCCCGGGCGGCGGAGAGGCGCGAGACGATCGCCTCGGCGTGGCGGAGCAGCAGCTCGCCCGCCTCGGTCAGAGAGACCTTGCGGGGCCCGCCGGGTCGCTCGACGAGCTTCTCGCCGACGATCCGCTCGAGGGTCGCGATCTGCTGGCTGATCGCGGACTGGGTGTAGCCGAGCGAGACCGCCGCGCGGCCGAACGACGCCTCACGGGAGACGGCCTCCAGTGCGATCAAGTGGCGAAGCTCGACGCCGAGCCAACGATCAGGATCCATGATCGAAAGGTACCAAAACCCGATTTGTACTTATGGAAGGCGATGCTGATACTGAATGTCATGGAGCTAGTGATCCTCGCCTTCCTCCTGCTGATCGGCCCGCTGGCCGTTCGCTACGGCGCGGACTCGCGTGTAACCGACACTCGCGAGCGACGTGGCCCGTGGCGCACCGGCTAGGCGCCTCCACAGCAGCAGTCTGGGCCGCCCTCGGCGCGATCTACGTGATCTGGGGTGCGACGTACCTCGGGATGGAGATCGCGATCGAGTCGATCCCGCCGTTCCTGATGGCGTCGATCCGCTTCTTCGTCGCCGGAGCGATCCTCTTCGCGCTCTTCCGGCCGCGCAGCACGCGTCCGACGCTTCGCCACTGGATCTCCGCAGCGATCGTCGGCACGTTCCTGCTGGTCGGTGGAAACGCCCTCGTCGCGGTGGCACAGACGCGGATCGACACGGGCGTGGCGGCGCTGATCGTCGCGACCTTCCCGCTGTGGATCGCGACCTTCGACTTCGCAGCTAACGGCCGCCGGCTCAGGCCGCTGTCCGTCGTCGGCGTGCTCGTCGGCTTTGCGGGCATCGCGCTGCTGATCCGACCGGGCGGCGGCATCGACCTCGTCGGCGCGCTCATCTGCCTCTTCGCTCCGATCTCCTGGACGATCGGCTCCCTCTACGCCCGCGGGGCGCGGCTCCCCGACAACCTGCTGCTCGGCTCGGGGATGGAGATGCTCGCGGGCGGCGCGCTGCTCGCGTTCGTCGGCCTCGCCTCGGGTGAACGGTTCGACGTCGGCGAGGTCTCGGGTCGCTCGTGGCTCGCGCTCGCCGCGCTCATCGTCTTCGGCTCGATCGTCGCGTACTCCTGCTACGTCTGGCTGCTCACGGTCGCGCCGACGGAGCTCGTGAGCACGTACGCGTACGTCAACCCGGTGATCGCCGTGCTGCTCGGCGCGGTGTTCCTCGAGGAGGCGATCACCGCGTGGGTGCTGCTCGCAGGCGGCGCGATCGTCGCGTCCGTTGTGCTGATCGTGAGGGCGCAGAGCGCGCCGCCGGCGGAGCCGGAAATCCAGGAGGACGCTGCTACGCTGGCCGCATGACCAGCTTCAACCTTCGAGCGTTGAAGCTTCGGTCGGGCGAGCGGTTTCAGGACGAGGTCGAGGTGCAGCTCGTGCCGCTCGAGTTCGGCGGCCAGCGCTACCTCCCCGTCCCCGAGCAGGTCCCCGCCGAGCTTTGTGCCACCCGCGCGTCCACGGGCACCGTCTTCGAGCTCTCGTTCGACGCGCGCCTGCACGGTCCGTGCCAGCGCTGCCTCCGCGACACCGCGATCGACCGCGGCATCGCCGTCCGCGAGTACCACGCGGCGAGCCGCGACGCGGACGAGGAGCTGCGCTCGCCGTACGTGTCGGAGGACAACCTCGACCTCTCGGCCTGGGCCCGCGACGCGCTCGTCCTCGATCTGCCCGCGCAGATCCTCCACGACCCGGACTGCGCGGGCCTCTGCCCGGTCTGCGGCAAGGATTTGAACGACGAGCCGCACGAGCACGAGGAGGAGCACTCCGACCCCCGCTGGGCCGCGCTCGAGCAGCTACGCGAGCAGCTCTAACGTCGCCGTCGCGGCGAACGCCTTCAGGAACCGACGGTCGTGCGTGACGAGCACGATCGTCCCTGCGAACCCTGCGAGGGCACGCTCGAGCTCCTCGATCGCTTCGAGGTCGAGGTGGTTCGTCGGCTCGTCGAGGACGAGCGCGTTCGTGCCCCCGGCCGAAAGGAGCGCGAGGGTTGCGCGCGTTCGCTCGCCCGGTGAGAGCGAGCGCGCCGGCCGCGTCACCTCGTCGGCGTAGAGGGCAAACGTTGCGAGCAGCGTTCGAGCCTCGCTCTGAGGAAGTCCGGTCCGCTGCATGAACGGCACGAGCAGCGGCTCCTCGCGCTCGAACAGCGACCGGTCCTGCTCGAGCACGCCGAAGCGCGTCGACGGGCCTACCTGCCGTGTCCCGCCCGCAAGCGACAATTCGCCGAGGAGCGCGCGCAGCAGCGTCGTCTTCCCGCTCCCGTTCGGCCCGATGACCGCCAGCCGGTCGCCGTGGCGGAGCTCGAGGGAGACGGGGCCAACGGAGAAATCACCGCGCTCGACGACGGCGTTTTCGAGACGGGCCACGACGTCGCCGCCCCGGCTGGGCGTCTCGAGCGGTATCTGCAGGCGCCATGGCTCCCATGGCTTGTCGACGCGCTCTAGTTGTTCGAGCCGCCGTTCGGCGGCACGCACCTTCGAAGCGAGCGCGTGCGTGGGGCGGCGGTCCGAGCCGCCGGTCGCACGTGCGAGCTTGCGGGACGACGCTCCCTTCGCCCGGCCTTGACGTTTGCGGCGCAGCGCTTCCAAGCGTGATCGCTCGCCGAGATAGCGCTCGTATGCAGCCTCGTGCGCAGCGCGCGCCGCATCGCGCGCCTGCTCGTAGTCGCCCCACGAGCCCGCGAACTCGCGGACACGCCGAGTCTCGCCCTCGAACTCGACGATCCGGTCGACGACGGGTTCCAGGAACGCGCGGTCGTGCGAGACGACGACGATCGCCGCGGGCGTCCGCGCGACGAAGCGCTCGAGCAGGCGCAGCCCGTCGAAGTCGAGGTCATTCGTCGGCTCGTCAAGGAGCAGCACGTCGTCTTCGGTCTCGAAGATCTGCCGGAGCGCCGCACGTGCCGCCTCTCCGCCGGAGAGCCCGGCGCGCTCGCGCTGCTGGGCGAGGTAGCGCACGGTCAGGTCTCCCGGGCGGCGCGTCACGCGGCCCGAGTCTGGCTCCTCGAGCCCGGCGAGCACCCGCAGCAGCGTCGTCTTGCCGGCGCCGTTCGGCCCGACGACGCCGATTCGGGCTCGCGGGGGCACGACGAGCGAGACACGGTCGAGCACGACGTCGCCGCCGTGACTCTTCGAGATGTCTGTCGCGGCGAGGGTGCCGCCGTGTGCGCGCATGCGCGGAGCCTCCTGGGGAATCGCAGGGACGAGAGCCTGGGTTGCGATCTAGAGGTCGCGCATAGAGGAGCCCTGAGGCTCGCGGCAAGTATAGAACCTCGCTACTCTTCCCCGGCTCATGGCCGTCCCCAAGAAAAAAACCTCCAAGGCGCGCCGAGACAAGCGCCGCGCGACGCACCGCATCGAGGCGCCGCGCGTCAACCTCTGCCCGCAGTGCGGCAACCCGAAGCAGCCGCACCGCATGTGCCCGACCTGCAAGACCTACAACGGTCGCGAGGTCGAGCCGCTCCGCATCCAGGCCCCGTAGACGTGGTCCGCGTCGCTGTCGACGCGTTGGGGGGTGATCGGGCTCCTGAGGAGATCGTCGCAGGGGCGCTCGAGGCGCGGTCGCCTCAGATCGAGCCGATCCTGTTCGGCCCGCCGGGGCTCGATACCGGCGGGCTCGAGCTTGTCGAGGCGCCCGAGCGGATCACGATGGACGACAAGCCCGCCGAGGCGGTGCGCGCGAAGCCGGGGAGCTCGCTCGTCGCGGCGAACCGCGCCGTCGGCGAGGGGCGGGCCGACGCCGTCGTCTCGGCCGGGAACACCGGCGCGATGCTCGCGGCGGGACTGCTCGAGATCCGACGGCTGAAGGGTGTGCACCGCCCCGCGATCGCCGTCGTGATTCCGGCGCGCTACGGCGCCTCGGTGCTGATCGACGCCGGGGCGAACGCCGACTCCCGTCCCGAGCACCTCGTCCAGTTCGCGCACATGGGCTCGATCTTCGCCGAGGAGATCCTCGAGCGGCCGAACCCCGAGGTGCGCCTGCTCTCGATCGGCGAGGAGCCGGAGAAAGGCAACCAGCTCGTCCTCGAGGCGCACGCCCTGCTCCGCGAGAGCGGGCTCAACTTCAAGGGGAACACCGAGGCGCGCGAGCTGCTGCGCTTCGCCGCCGACGTCGTCGTGGCCGACGGCTTCACAGGGAACGTCGCCCTGAAGCTGCTGGAGGGGACGATCAAGGAGCTCCTCGACGCGCTCCGCGAAGAGATCTCCGCGACCACCCGGGGCAAGCTCGGCGGGCTGCTGATCCGGCCCGCCGCGCGGGGGCTCCGGAGCCGCCTCGACCCGGACACCTACGGCGGCGCGTACCTCCTCGGGCTCCGCGGGCTCTCGGTGATCGCGCACGGCAATTCGTCCCGGACGGCGATCGCGAACGCGATCCGGCTGGCCGCGCGGGGGGTCGAGAAGGGCGTGGTGGATCGTCTTTCGGAGCGGATGGTGGTAGATTCCGCGCGCCCCGGCGTCCCTAACCAAGCGAGGTGAGATGGCAGCGTCGCGCGAGGAAGTCTTCGAGCGAGTCAAAGAGGTTCTGACAGAGCAGCTCGGCATCGACGAAGGAGAGGTCACCGAAGAAGCGTCCTTCACGGAGGACCTCGACGCGGACTCCCTCGACCTCGTCGAGTTGATCATGGAGCTGGAGGACCAGTTCGGGATCAAGATCTCGGACGATGACGCGCAGAAGATCACGACCGTCGGGCAGGCCGTCGACTACGTCTCGACACACCAGTAGCGAGTCAGCCGCGCTCGAGCGGCTGATCGAAGCGCTGCCGTCCGGGCGGCTCGAGCAGGTCTTCCGCCACCCCTCCCAGACCGAGGATCGGGTCGAGTCGTACGAGCGGCTCGAGTTCCTCGGCGACAGCGTGCTCGGCTTCGTGGTGGCGCGCGCGCTCTACGATCGCTTCCCCGACTTCTCGGAGGGGCAGCTGTCCAAGATCCGTGCGCACGTCGTCTCGCGGCGCTCGTGCGCCGTCGTCGCGGCCGAGCTCGGGCTCGACCGCCGCCTCGAGGAGAGCGGCGAGATTCCGGACGACCTCCGCCGCTCTTCGAACGTCCTCGCTGCGCTCATGGAGGCGGTGCTGGCGGCGCTGTACCTCGAGCGTGGCCTCGACGCGCTCGCGGGACCGGTGATCGAGGCCTTCGAGCCGCGGATCGAGGAAGCCCTCACCGAGTCGGTCGACCAGAAGACGATGCTCCAGGAGGAGCTGGCGAAGCGGGGCCAGCGCGTCGAGTACGTCACGCTCGGGACTGACGGCCCGCCGCACGACCGAACCTTCGAGTGCGCCGCGCTCGTCGACGGCGAGCAGGTGGGGACGGGCACCGGCCGGACGAAGAAGGACGCCGAGCAGGAGGCCGCCCGCGAGGCGCTCGAACGGCTCGGGCTCCCTGACAGCTAGCTGCGCAAGTCGCGAATCCGCTGGCGCGGATC
>JACCTU010000212.1 GCA_013812235.1 Actinomycetota bacterium
GGTTGGTACCGGCGGCTCTCGCTCGCCGCCGACCCGTGGCTGAACTTCACGAACGCACTACCCCGGGCCGCGCTCGTCCCGCTCGTCGTGCTCTGGGCCGGGCTCGGCTTCGAGATGAAGACCGTCATCGTGTTCCTCGGCGGCTTCTTCTCGATCATCCTGCCGACCGTCGAAGGCGTGCGGACCGTCGAGCGCCAGTTCGTCGATGTCGCGCGGAGCTTCCGGGCAAAGGACCGGCTCATCTTCCGATCGATCGTGCTGCCGGGGACGGTGCCGTTCATCGTCACCGGACTTCGCCTTGCCGTCGGGCGCGTCCTCGCCGGCGTGATCATCGCGGAGTTCTACGCCCAGACCGAGGGCCTCGGCGTCATGATCGCGAAGGCTGCGGCGTCGCTCCAAAGCGACCGCATGATCTTCGGCGTGCTGCTCTTCACGCTCGTGGGGATCGTGCTCTACGAGGCCGTCGGCGCGCTCGAGCGGTACTTCCAGCGCTGGCGCCCGAGCATCGACCTCGAGGAGGCGGCCTAGATGTCAAGCGGTGAGCTCGCGCTCAAGGCTCGCGGGATCCAGATGGAGTACCGCGACCGGCAGACCGGCAACACGCTGCTCGCGATCGAGAGCGTCGATCTCGACGTCGCCGACGGCTCGTTCGTCAGCCTGCTCGGGCCGAGCGGGTGCGGTAAGTCGACGTTCCTGAAGATCGTGAACGGCCTGCTCCGCGCGACCGCCGGCGAGATCACGCTGCGTGGGGCCGGAAAGACCCGCGAGGACGCGATGGTGTTCCAGGATGCCGCGCTGTTCCCGTGGTACTCGATCCTCGACAACGTCGCGTACGGCCTGGTGTGCGCGGGCGTGTCGTCGAAGACCGCGCGGAAGCGCGCGGCGCCGTACATCGACCTCGTGGGACTCGCCGGCTTCGCCGACAAGTACCCGTACCAGCTGTCGGGCGGCATGCAGCAGCGTGCGAACCTCGCGCGCGCTCTCGCGGTCGACTCGGCGATCCTCCTCATGGACGAGCCCTTCGCCGCGCTCGACGCGCAGACGCGAGAGGTGATGCAATCCGAGCTGCTGCGCATCTGGAACGCCGCGAAGAAGACGGTCCTCTTCGTGACGCACCAGATCTACGAGGCGGTGTACCTCTCGGACCGCGTCGTCGTCATGGCGGCGCGCCCGGGACGGATCATCGCCGACGTCACCATCGAGCTCCCCCGTCCGCGCGTACTGGCCGTGAAGCGCACGCCCGAGTTCGCACGGTACGAGGAGCAGATTTGGCGGCTCATCGGCCAGCATGGGCCGGAGCTGCTCGAATGATGCGGGGTCTCGCGTGGCTCCGCGACCGGAACGAGCGGGTCTTCCTCGGTCTCGTCGGGCTCGTCGCCGTGATCGTCGTGTGGGAAGTCACGGCGAGCCTCGGCCTCTACCGCAAGTCGTTGCTCAGCACACCGTCGCTCATCTGGACTGCGGCGACGGCGGACTTCGGCTCCGGCGTCATCTGGCAGCACATCGGCGTCAGCTCCACTGAGTTCGCCATCGGGTTCGCGGCAGCCGTCGTGCTCGGCATCCCGCTCGGGCTCGCGATCGGGTCGTTCAGACGGGTCGACTCCTTCCTGAGCGCGCTGCTCGCCGGGCTGAACGCGACGCCCAACGTCGCGCTCATCCCGCTGATCGTGCTCGTCGCGGGTATCGGACTCGAGTCGAAGGCGATCGTCGTGTTCCTGTCGGCGTTCTTCGCCGTCGTCGTGACGACGTTCACCGGCGTCCAATCGACGGCGCGACGGCACCTCGAGATCACCCGAAGCTTCGGCGGATCGCGCTGGCTCGCGTTCAGGACGGTCGTCCTGCCGAGCACGATCCCCTTCATCCTGAGCGGCATCCGCGTCGGCGCGGGCCGCGGGCTCGTCGGTGTGGTGAGCGCCGAGCTCATCTCGGCGAACGTGGGGCTCGGCTTCTACATCAGCTTCTTCGGGACCTTTCTCGACACCGCGCGCGTCATGCTGGGGATCGTGCTGTTCGGCCTGTTCGGCGTGATCCTCGGCGAGATCATCCGCGTCGCCGAGCGCCGGTTCGAGGTCTGGCGCCCGGAGATCCACTAGCTCAAGAACACGCCTTCGGCGTGGTTCCGCGCAGGCGCGTGGACTCGCTCGTCGCGGCGAAGCCGCTCCTCGCTCGGCTTGATCTAGTT
>JACCTU010000215.1 GCA_013812235.1 Actinomycetota bacterium
GAACAGCGCGGCTTCACCTCCGAGGAGGACGACGTGTGCGCCCGCGACCCGGGCCGCTCGAGCGCCGGCTCTCTTCGGCCACTGGAGCGCGGCTCCGTACGGCTGCGCGGGGTCAGCGGCTGCGAGCACCAATGCCTCCGCTTCCTCGCCTTCACGCGGCCGCAGCTCGCGCAGCCGCTCGACCGCGCCCGGCAGGGCGAACTGCGCGCCGCCGAGGCCCTCGACGAAGTAGCCGCGGCGGCAGACGCCGAGCGTCTCGAGCGCACGAAGCTCTCCGTACACCGCACCGTAGCCGCCGGGGATCCCCTCGGCGCGAACGCCGTCACGCGTGACGATCCCCTGGCGCTCGAGGAGCAGCTCCGCGAGCGCGCGGCGGTCGGGCGCTTCGGCGAAGAGGTTGTCGGTGAGCGACCAGCGGCCTTGCGTCGCCATGTTCGCGTTGGCGCGCTGTCGTGAGAAGCGCCGCGCGCGAAGGCGCTGCGGGCGCGGCGCCTCGTAGCGCTTGCCCGCGCGAAGCGGCGTCCAGGCGTCGTTCCGCACTTCGCCTGCCCAGACGAGGTCCCAGAGCGCGGGCAGCACCTCGGCGTGTTCGAGCCCGGTCGCCTCGACGAGGTCGAACCAGAACTTCGCGCCGCCGGAGAGCGCCTCGCGAATCTTCTGCGCAGCCTCGCTCTCGGGAGGGGCAGCTGCGGCCGGGCGCCCGAGTACGCCCGCGTCCTCGCGGAAGAAGAGCGCGACGCGGTCGAGTCCGGCGCCGACCCAGACGAGCTCGCCCGACGCGCAGAGCTGGTCGAGCTGCAGCGGCTGGTAGTTCGGCACGCGGCGAGGCAGCACTTCGGACTCCCAGAGCTTCACCGGGAGCGCCAGCCCCTGCAGCGGCACGAGCGCCTCGCGGAGCGTCGCGCGGCGGTCGATTCCGTGCCAGCTCGGGAGGAAGCGGCCGAGCGTCGCCTGCTCGGCGGGCTCGACCTCCTTACGGAGCGCGGCGAGCGATGCGCGGCGCAGACGGCGCAGCACGTCGGGGTCGCACCACTCGCGGTCCGTGCCGCCTGGTCGCAGCTCGCCGCGGATCAGCTTCTCCTCGCGCTCGAGCTCGCGCAGCTGCTGCTCGACGTCGCGGCCGAAGTGCTCGTTCGCCTGGCCGGTCGTGAACGGACCGCGCCCCTTCGCAAAGCGAAGGACGAGCTGCTGCAGCGCTTCGGCCGGCTCCGTCGGCTGGAGGAATGCGTCGGGCAGCCCGCCGGGCGGCATCACGCCGAGCCCGTCGCGGTAGCGGCCCGCGTCCTCGGCGGCGATCAGACGCTCGTCGCCCGCGACCCGTGCGCGGAACGCACGCCGCTCTCGGATCAGCGTCTCCGCGAACCCGGCGTCGTACTCGCCCTCGCGCAGGTCTCCGCGCCGGCGCAGGACGTCGTGCAGCTCGTCGGGGTTGCGGGCGTTGCCGCGAAGCTGCGCCTCGACCTCCTCCAACGCGCCGGGGTCGATCAGGTCGCGGAGCTCCTCCTGCCCGAGCAGCTCGCGGAGCAGGTCGCGGTCGAGCGACAGCGCCTGCGCGCGGCGTTCGGCGGGCGGCGTGTCGTCCTCGTACATGTACGTGGCGATGTAGTCGAAGAGCAGCGACGACGAGAACGGCGAAGCCGACTGCGACTCGACGTCGACGAGGTCGAGCTCGCGCAGCTTCAAGCCGCGCAGAATCCCACGCAGCGCCGGCAGGTCGAAGACATCCTGTAGGCACTCGCGGTACGTCTCCAGGATGATCGGGAACGAGCCGTACTGCCGCGCGACCTGGAGCAGCGACTGCGCCTTGAGGCGCTGCTGCCAGAGAGGTGTGCGCTGGCCAGGACGCCTACGCGGGATCAGCAGCGCACGTGCGGCGTTCTCCCGGAAGCGCGCGCCGAAGAGCGCCGAGCCCGACAGCTCGCCGACGACGAGCTCCTCGATCTCGTCGGGATCGATCATCAGATCCTCGGTCGAAGGCGGTGCGTCGGCGTCGGGAAGGTGCAGCGCGATCCCGTCGTCCGACCAGATCGAGTGCACCTCCATGCCGAGCGACTCGCGCAGCCGTGCGGCGAGCGCGAGCGCCCACGGCGCGTGCACGCGTCCGCCGAAGGGCGTCAGCACACAGACGCGCCAGTCGCCGATCTCGTCGCGGAAGCGCTCGATCACGACCGCGCGATCGGACGGGACAACTCCGGTCGCGGCCGCTTGCTCGTTCAGGAACGTGAGCAGGTTGCGCGCCGCCTTGTCGTCGAGCGTGTGCTCGTCGCGCAGCTTCGCGAGCGCCTTCTCCTCGGGCAATGCGACGAGCTCTCGCGAGAACTTCCCGATCGCGGCGCCGAGCTCGTATGGGCGGCCGACGCCCTCGCCTTTCCAGAAGGGCACGGCGCCCGGCACACCGGGTGCCGGCGAGACGAGCACACGGTCGCGCGTGATCTCCTCGATCCGCCACGTCGAGGCGCCGAGCAGGAACGTCTGACCTGCGCGCGCCTCGTACACCATCTCCTCGTCTAGCTCGCCGACCCGGCCGCCGCCGTTCACAAGGTGGACGCCGAAGAGGCCTCGGTCGGGAATCGTGCCGGCGTTCGTGACAGCGAGCTTGCGCGCGCCGATGCGGCCGCGAATCATGCCTGCCGTGCGGTCCCAGACGATGCGCGGCCGCAGCTCCGCGAACTCGTCGGACGGGTAGCGGCCGGCGAGCATGTCGAGCACGTTCTCGAGCTGCGCGCGAGAGAGCTCCGCGAACGGGTACGCGCGGCGGACGAGCCGATGAAGGTCGTCGACGGCGATCTCCTCGTCGGCGGTGATCGCGACGATCTGCTGCGCGAGGACGTCGAGCGGGTTGCGCGGGATGACCGTCTCCTCGATGTCGCCGTCGAGGACGCGCCGCGCCACGACGGCGGACTCGAGCAGGTCTGCCCGGAACTTCGGGAAGATGCGCCCGCGCGAGACGGCGCCGAGCTCGTGGCCGGCGCGACCGATGCGCTGCAGCCCGCGCGCGACCGACTTCGGCGACTCGACCTGGATCACGAGGTCGACAGCTCCCATGTCGATGCCGAGCTCGAGCGACGAGGTCGCGACCAGGCACGGGATGCGCCCGGCCTTGAGCTCCTCCTCGACGATCAGCCGCTGCTCGCGCGCAAGCGAGCCGTGGTGCGAGCGTGCGATCTCTTCGTGCTCGCCGTCTTCCTTGTCGGCGTTCGCGAGCTCGTTCAGTCGAAGCGCGAGGCGTTCGGCGAGGCGCCGGTTGTTCACGAAGACGATCGTCGAGCGGTGCTCGCGGACGAGCTCCAAGATCTTCGGATAGATCGACGGCCAGATCGACTGCTGCGGCGACTCGCCGCCGGTGCCGAGGATGTCCTGCACGTCGGCGCCCTGGCCGGGTTCCCGCATGTCGTCGAGCGGCACGATCACTTGCAGATCGAGCTCCTTGCGCGTGCCCGCGTCGACGAGCCGGATCGGGCGCGCCCCGGACACGAAGCGGCCGATCTCGTCCATCGGGCGCTGCGTTGCGGAGAGGCCGATCCGCTGGAAAGACGTTTCGTTCAGCGCCTCGAGGCGCTCGACCGTCAGCGCCATGTGCGCGCCGCGCTTGGTGCCGGCGACCGCGTGCACCTCGTCGAGGATCAGCGTGTCGACGTTGCGCAAGATCTCGCGCGCCGCAGAAGTCAGCATCAAGAAGAGCGACTCCGGCGTCGTGATCAGGATGTCCGGCGGGTCATTGACCATCGCCAGTCGCTCCTTCTGCGGCGTGTCGCCGGTGCGCACGCCGACGCGAAGCTTCGACTGGAGACCCGCCAGCGGGCCGCGAAGGTTGCGCTCGATGTCGTAGTTGAGCGCCTTCAGCGGCGACACGTAGATCAGACGGAGACCTCCGCCCGGCGTCGCGTTCAGCCGATCGATCCCGTAGAGAAACGCCGCGAGCGTCTTGCCAGAGCCGGTCGGGGCCTGGATCAGAACGTGCTCGCCGGAGGCGATCGCCGGCCACCCGGTCGCCTGGGCAGGAGTCGGCTCCCGGAACGCGTTCTCGAACCAGGCACGGGTCGTCGGGCTGAACGGCGCGAGCGCGTCCACACGAACAAGTGTACGCCCTGGGTGGAATCGGCACGGCGTCCGGCTAGCGTCCCCCCGTGGACTGGAAGCCGTTCTGTGGCGAGAGCGTCGTCGGCGACGTCCGGGTGCTGCGCGGCGTCGCCGAGCGCGATCTCTTCGCCTACCTCCCACCCTCCCACGGCAGCGGCGCGCGCCTCCCCGTCCTTTACATGCTCGACGGCCAGAACCTCTTCGACGACGCGACGGCGCACAGCGGAACCGAGTGGCAGGTCGACGAGACGATGGAGGAACTCGCCCGGGAAGGGATCGAGGCGATCGTCGTCGGGATCCCTGCCGCACCAGGCGACGAGCGCGGCCACGAGTACTCGGGCGCCAAGACCGAACAGCACCTGTCGTTCGTGGTCGACACCGTTCGGCCGCTCGTCGAGAAGTCCTTCGATGTCGACCCGCGTCGCGAGCGGACCGGCATCGCCGGCTCGTCGCTCGGCGGGGTCGCCAGTCTGCACGCCGTCTACACGCGACCCGAGACGTTCGCCTTCGCCGGGGTGTTCAGCCCGGCCTTCTGGTGGACGCGTGACGACCGCTGGTTCGAGCTCGTCGAGCGCACGGTCAAGCCCGACGCGCGCATCTACATCGACGTCGGAAACAGTGAGATGCCCGAGGACGAGGCGACGCGCCGGAAGTACGTCGAGGGGTTCGAACGGATGACCGCGCTCCTGCGCTCGCGCGGCTTCGACGACGGCTCGCTGCGCGCGGTGCTCGAGCGCGGCGGCGCGCACTTCGAGACGGACTGGGCGCGACGGCTACCCGACGCGCTGCGCTTCCTGCTCGCTGACTAGCGCGCGATCAGCCAGTAGACGAGGAGCAGGACGACCGTCAAGACACCTGCGGCGACCCACACGGTCACCGCGACACCGAACAACAGCCTTGCCGGCGTGGCGGCGTCTTTGCCCTCGGCGGTCTTCCGGACTTCCTCTTTGATCGGCTCTGTCATGCCGGTCGCGTACCCGTAAGCTTCCGCCGTGAACCCGGATCGGCTCCACTTCACCGGCAACGACGACGCCGACCGGCTGCTGGCCGAGGAGCCGCTCGCGCTGCTGATCGGGTTCGCGCTCGACCAGCAGGTGACCGTCCCGACGGCGTTCCTCGGACCGCTGAAGCTCAAGGAGCGGCTCGGAATGCTCGACGCGACGGCGATCGCGCAGCTGGACCCGGCGGAGCTCGAGGCGGCCTTCCGCGAGAAGCCCGCCGTGCACCGCTTTCCGGGGAACATGGCCCGGCGCGTGCAGGAGCTCTGCGCGACGCTCGTCGACGAGTACGGCGGCCGGGCCGAACGCGTTTGGGCCGAGGCGGCTGACGGCGACGACCTGCGGAAGCGGATCGGCTCGCTGCCGGGCTTCGGTGAGATGAAGACGACGTCGCTCGGCGCGGTGTTGGCGAAGCGCTTCGGCGTGAGCACCGCCGAGCCGCTCGTGCCGAACCACCCGACGCTCGGAGACGTCGACTCCGCCGAGGCGCTCGCGCGCTACCAAGAAGCGAAGCGCGCGCACAAGGCAAAGCTACGCGCGCAAGCGTGACCTACACCGACCGCGTGCTCGCCTACGTCACGCGCGAGCGCGAGGGGCGCAAGGAGCTGCTCGTCTTCGACCACCGCGACTACCCTTCGGCGGGCACGCAGGTCCCGGCGGGTCGGCTCGAGCCCGGCGAGGAGCTCGAGGCCGGCCTCCTGCGCGAGCTCGAGGAGGAGTCGGGGCTCGCGAACGCGCACGTGACTCACCAGTTCGGAACGTTCGCGCCGCGCGAGCTCCTACACGGGCGGCGGTACACGAACCACGCGTTCGAGCTCGAGGCGCCGGGCGCCCCCGACACTGGGAGCACGTCGTTGCCGGGGACGGAGACGACGCCGGGCTCGTGTTCCTCTACCGGTGGGTGCCGCTGGCACCTGCGCCCGAGCTCTGGGGCGGATCGGACCCGGTGCTGGCTCGGCTTTAGAGCGCGCGCGTCTCGACCTGCATCGAGACCGCCTCGGCCTCGGCGAGCTCGATCGTGATTCCGTCTCGGAGGCTCCCGTGCACCTCGGCAATCTCGTCAACATGCCGGACGAGTTCCATGATCTCGTCCTCACCCGCCTCGGCCTCCACGCGGGTCGA
>JACCTU010000218.1 GCA_013812235.1 Actinomycetota bacterium
GCCGAGGTCCCGCGCGATCAGCGAGACGTCTGCGGCGGTGCGCTTGGCGTCGCCGCGCGCCGCTGGTTCCGCGCGCACGTCGAGCCGGCGGCCGCTCACGCGCTCGAGCACGCCGATCGCCTCGCGCATCGTCGCCTCCTCGCCGCCCCCGACGTTGTAGATGGAGCCGGTCGTCCCGCGCTCCATCGCGGCGATCGTCGCGGCCACCGCGTCGGCGACGTAGGTGAAGGAGCGCGACGCGTCGCCATAGAGCTCGAACTCTCGACCCTCGAGAGCCGCCTCGACGAGCCGCGCGAACGCCATGTCCGGGCGCTGGCGCGGCCCGTAGACGGTGAAGTAGCGCAGGCCGACCGCGTCGCCGCCGTACGCGCGCGCCAGGTGCTCGCAGGCGAGCTTCGTGATGCCGTACGGGGAGATCGGTTTCGGCCGCGCGGACTCGGGTGTCGGATACGCCTCCGCGTCGCCGTAGACGGACGACGACGACGCATAGACGACGCGAACGCCCGATTGCTCGAGCACACGCTGCGTCGCGAGCACGTTGCGACGCAGGTACACGTCGAGCTGCTCGAAGCTCGCGCGGACGCCCGGCTGCGCCGCGAGGTGGAAGACGCCGTCGACGCCGTCGAGCGGGAGATCGTCCTCCGCCACGTCCAAGCGCGCGACCTCGAAGGCCTCCGCGTTCTCCTCCTTCAGCGACGGGTCGTAGTAGTCGGTGAACGAGTCGACCGCGACAACGTCGTCGCCGCGGGCCAGCAGCGCCTCGGAGAGGTGCGAGCCCATGAAGCCTGCGGCGCCGGTGACGAGGTAGCGGCTCATCTGCTCCGGCGAATGTAGACCTGGCGGGCCCGCCAAAGCGGGGACTTCCGGACGAGCGGCAGCGCCTTCGACCAGAGCGCCAGGCGCATGGAGTACGCAGCCCGCTCCGCGAGCGCCCTCGCCCGGCGCCCGTGCCGGGGATGCGCGCGCTCGTATCCGAGCTCCGCGAGGAGGTCGCCCGCGATCGCCTCGAAGAGCTCGGCGTCGGCGGGTCGCATCTCCCTGCGCCAGGAGCGCGTGTCGCGGACCGGTGGTTCCGCCAGGCGCGGGTGGTCGGCGTAGAGCGACGGGTCCTCTCGTCGGTGGTACTCGAGCATCGCCGGCTCGTACTCGAGTCCGAGAAATACACAGACCTCGCGGAGGCGCGACTCCGGCTGCTCGACGAGGTCTTCGTAGCGGATCTCGTGGTACGCGTGTGTGCGGCCGAAGACCTGGGCGGCACGTACCTCGCGCCGCCACGCGACCGCAAAGTCGCCCACGCCGCGCGGTCGGGAGAGGTTGAAGCGCGGCTTGCGCGTCATCGCGAGCAGCGAGAACGCAGCGTCCCGGCCGTCGCGGACGATGTGCACGTAGCGCGCGCCCGGAAACGCGCGCTCCAGGACGTCGAGGTGCTGCATGTAGAGCGGCGTCTTGTCACCGAACCGTGCCTTGCCCCGCGCCTCCGCGTAGAGCCGGTAGATCGACTGGATCGCCTCGGCAAAGGTCGGCCGCTCCGGAAGCCGCGCGCGAACGTCCTCGGGATCGACGCCCCACTCGCGGACGCGCTCGAGGCGAGTCAGATCCTCGACGAAGGCGTCGCGCTCCGGCCGCTCTCCGTGCCGGTCCCAAAGCTGCGGCAGGAAGTACGACTCGCTCGGGATCGCGAGCTGCGAGTGCGCGTCGAGCATCGCCTTCAGCAGCGTCGTGCCGCTGCGCGACACGCCGAGGACGACCACTGCGCTCATCGCTTGTCGAGCGCGTACACGCGGTGGTAACCGGTCAGGTAGACGCGGTCCGGATCCGCGACGACCGGCGTGTACTTGCCATCCGCGAACTGCCACACGAGCTTCCCCGTGCGAGCGTCGAGGCCGTATGTCCGTTCCTTCAGCGTCGAGAAGTAGACGATCCCGTTCACGACCGTCGGCGAGCCCGAGATCTTGCCGTTCGCGCGAAACCGCCAGCGCACCTGGCCGGTCGCGGCGTCCAACGCGTAGAACCTCCGCGAGTACGAGCCGATCAGGACGAGCCTGCGCCAGATCGCGGGCGACGAGTACACGTAACCGCCGGTCGAGTGCGACCAGCGGAGCTTTCCCGTCGTCGCGCCGAACGAGTAGACCTTGCCGTCCGTGCCGCCGATGTAGACGCGCCCGTACGCAGCAGCGGGCGTCGAGTAGAACTGGCCGCGCTTGCCGAGCCGCTGCTGAGCCGACGCGCGCCAGAGCAGCTTCCCGTTCTCGCGGTTCAGCGCGTAGAGGTGATGGTCGTACGACCCGACGTAGACCCTGTCGCCCGAAACCGTGACGCCGCCCTTGATCTTGTTCTTCGTCTTGAACGACCATTTGAGTTTTCCCGTGCGGGCGTAGAGCGCGTACACGCGGCCGCTCCAGTCGCCGAGGTAGACGACGCCGTCGACGACCACGGGCGAGGACTCGCTCGGCGCGATGCGCGCCTGCCAGCGGAACTGGCCGAACCCTGCGAAGCGCGCGACCACGAGCCCCGTCAGACCCTTTTGCTTGCCGCGGTTGCACGGGTGCTTCGCCAGGTAGGTCTGGATCACCATGTGCTCCCAGACCGCGGGCGAGCTCGCGACGCAGCGCCCCGAGTCCTTCTTCCACGCGCGCTTGCCGGTCTTCGCGTTGACGGCGTAAAGGCGGCCGTAGTTGTTCGTGAAGTAGAGGCGCCCGTAGCCGATCGCGGGCGGGAACTCGACGAGCGTGCGCGCGCGGAAGAACCAGCGCACCTTGTAGGGCGGGCGGTGTGGGTAGTTCACCACTGCGTGGCGCTCGGGATCGAACCCGTACGCCGGCCAGAAGACGCCGGGCTCCGGCGGAGGCGCTGGCGCGACCTCGGTCGGGGTGAACTCTTCCGTCGAGGAACCGCGCACGTCCTGGCCCTGCCGGTAGCGGAGCCCGACGAAGATCCCGGCGGCCACGAGCCCGAGCAGGAGCAGCGCGGCGCCCGCGAGGAGCGCGCGCCTCACCGCGCCCGGCGCTTCGGATCGACGGCGAAGAGGCGCGAGTAGCCGTGCAGCAGCAGCC
>JACCTU010000149.1 GCA_013812235.1 Actinomycetota bacterium
CACGCAGCTTCTCGCGGCCCTCGGGGGTGATCTTGTCCGACGACCACGAGTCGTCCGAGATCACGCGGACGTCGGGATCGCCGCCGAGCTCGCGCACCTTCTCGGCCATCGCGTCGCGCATCACCTCCAGCGCGGGACAGCCGAGGAACGTCGGCGTGAACTCCACGCGCACGCGCTCGCCGTCGATCGCCACGTCGCGCACGACGCCGAGGTCGACGAGCGAGATCACCGGGATCTCCGGGTCCGGGATCTCGGCGAGGGCCTCCCAGACCGCCGCCTCGGTCACCACGTGGCACCAGGAATGCTGCGGCGCACCATCGTCATCTCGTTCCAAAGCTCGCGCAGCTCGTCCGAGTGCTCGCCTCGCTCGACCGCGTCGACCTGCTCGCGGCCCACGCGGTCCGCGAACGCAGGACGTTGCTCCGGCGCGAGCACCCCGAGCGCGTACGGCCAAAGCTCGTCGAGAGCTGCCTCGAACCGCTCGTCCCCGCGCAGCCGGTCGGCCCACATCTGCGCGTGCATGCGGTGGTAGACCTCCTCGCGGTCCATCTTCGCCGCCAGCCCCGCGAGTTCCGCATCGTCGGACGACTTGAGCTCCGAGAGGCGCAGCTCGTCCGCGGTCTCGTAGAGCCAGTGCCGCGCGATCGTGCGCGCCCAGTCGAGCCGGCGCAGCTCGACGAGCGGCGCGCTGCGGTACTCCTCGGGCGAGCGGTCGAACGCGAGCGCGTCGGCGGTCGTTCCCAGGTCGCGTGACGCGAGTTCGTAGAGCGCGCGCGCGTGCCCGATCTCGTTCTGCGCGATCGACGAGAACGCGACGTCCTCCTCGAGCGTCGGCGCGATCCCCGTCCATTCGGAGTCGCGCCAGCCCAAAATGAGTTCGTCGTCCGCGATCTCGAGAAGCTGTTCCGCGCGACGACTCATCGTTACCCGTCCGCGGAAAGTGCGCCAGCACTTTCCGCGGTTTGCGCTCGCTCACGCGCTTCCTTCAGCTTCGCCTTCAGCGAGTACCCGTCGACGCGGTGATACGTCTTGCTCAGCTCGTCGGGGAAGTCGTGCACCTCGCGAACCGCCTCGCGCGGGACGACCCACAGTGCCTCCGACTCCTGCCGTCGACCGTACTGCTCACGCGCCCACGCCTCCGCGAACTCGAGGTCGGGCGCGTCGATCGAGCCTGCGTGCGCGAACGCCTGCCCGCGACGCTCCTGGCGGAAGACCTCGAAGATCATGCCGCTTCCGTGAGCACGACTTCGCGCACCCACGCCTCTTGCTCGAGGAAGCGCCGGCGGAACTCGAGCCGCTCGGCCGTCATCGGCCCGTGTCCGGTGACGACGCGCTTCAGCTCGTCCCAGTCGGGCTCCGAGTACTCCCAGACGCCGTCGTCGTTCTTGCGCAGCTCCTGGTCCGGAACCGTCAACCCGAGCTCCCAGATCTGCGGCACGTAGCCGTCGAGGAACTGCTGACGCGCCTCCTCGTTCCCCTGCGACTTGATGCGCCAGAAGACCATCGGGTCCTCGTCCGCGGGGATCGCCGTCCCGTGGAACGTCATCAGCGGGCCCCACCACCGGT
The DNA here is from genome assembly GCA_013812235.1 of Actinomycetota bacterium. GTDB lineage: Bacteria > Actinomycetota > Thermoleophilia > Gaiellales > Gaiellaceae > JACCTU01. Next base: position 1,567 of record JACCTU010000149.1, read on the forward strand.
CGACCGCCTCCTGCACGAGCGCGCGCTGCTCGTCCTTCCCGTTCATAAGGGTGAGGATCACGTCGCGCCCGTGGAGGATGTGGAACGACTCCTCCCAGCAGATCTTCTTCATGATCCGCGCGTACGGCGCGTACGAGCACTTGAGCAGCGCCTTCTGCGAGATGATCGCGGCCGCGTCGACGAGCCAGGCGATCACGCCGACGTCGCCCCACGTCTTCGTCGGATAGTGGAAGACGTTGTGGAACTTCGAACGCCCGTCGACGAGATCCTGGAGGCACTGACTCCGTGGTTTTCCAAGGTCCTCGACGACGCGGTAGATCAGCTGCGAGTGGCCGACCTCGTCCTGCACCTTGGCCGTCAGAGCCAATTTGCGTTGGAGCGTCGGCGCGCGAAGGATCCACTCGCGCTCGGGCAGCACGCCCATCAGCTCCGAGTTGCCGTGCATCTCGATGAATTTGATGAGCTTGGCGCGGTACTCGTCGGGCATCCAGTCGCCGGTCTCGACCTGGCCTCCGCCCTGCACGTACTCGACGAACTCCTGGGTGCGCGCGTCCACAATGGCCTCCCTACCGAACGATCGTTAGGGTGAGTCTATCTCCGCCCGCCGCTCCGAGCTAACCCGGGCCGCCGCTCGCCTGTTCGCGGAGCGGGGCTACCACGGGACGTCGATCGGCGACCTCGCCGAGGCGCTCGGCGTCCAGAAGGCCACCGTCTACACGTGGATCGACTCGAAGCAGGACTTGCTCTTCGAGGCGATGCGGGACGGCGCGGCGGCCTTCCACGAGGGGCTCGACGCGATCCCGGAGGGCCTGCCCGCGGCAGAGAAGATCCGCCTCGCGCTGAGGGCGCACCTCCGCACCGTCGCCGGCCAGCTCGACGTCGCGACGGTCTTCACCCGTGAGTGGCGCTACCTCGAGGGCGAGCGGCGCGAGGAGATCCTCGCCGAGCGCCGGCGTTACGAGGAGCGCTTTCGGGCGCTCTTCCGCGAGGGCCGCGAGCTCGGGGAGCTCCGAACCGACCTCGACGACGCGACGTCCGCGCTGCTCGCGCTCTCGGCTGCGAACTGGGCCTACACGTGGTTGACGCCGGAACGGGACACCGACGCCCTCGCCGATCGCTTCTGCGACGTGCTGCTCGACGGACTCCGCGGCTACGCGAGCCGGGAGGGCGGGGCCGCGCGCGCGGTACCACCCTCGCTCGGCTAACCGTGCCCCGCGCGATCCTGATCGTGAATCCGTTCGCGTCGCGCGTCACCGACGATCGGGTCGAGAGGGTTGCCGCTGTCCTCGGTGACGTCGACGTGCGCGTCACGGAACGCCGTGGCCACGCGACCGAGCTCGCGCGCGAGGCCGAGGGTGAGGTCGAGGCGATCTACGTCTTCTCCGGTGACGGAGGCTTCAACGAGGTGCTGAACGGTGTCGACGGCCGCACGCCGCTCGGCTTCGTTCCCGGCGGTGGCGCGAGTGTGCTGCCTCGGGCGCTCGGCCTTCCGCGTGACCCCGTCGCGGCTGCGCGCCGGCTGCTCGAGGAAAGGACCCGGCGCATCTCGCTCGGCCGGGTGAACGGCCGGCGGTTCGGGTTCTCGGCCGGGGTCGGCTTCGACGCGGAGCTCGTGCGTCGCGTCGACGCGCGAGGACGAACTCGGGAGCACGGGCGCGCGGGGAACGTCGCGTTCGCCGTCGAGGCGTTCCGGCTGCTGGCGGCCAGCAGGTTCCGGCTCGAGCCCGTCCTGGAGGTGCGCGGCCACGGGCGGGTCGCGTTCGCGCTCGCCGCGAACTGCGATCCGTACACCTACGCTGGACGTCTGCCGCTGCACGTGGCGCCGCTCGCGCGCTTCGAAGCTGGTCTCGACATCGTCGGCGCCAGGGTCCTGCGGCCGGTGTCGCTGCCGCGTTTCCTCGCGTACGTGGTGCGGGGCGCGGGCCAGGAACGCGCGCGCGACGTTTTCTACGCCCGCGACGTCGACCGCGCTGAGATCGTCTGCGACCGGCCGCTTTCCTCGCAGGCAGACGGAGAGGATCTCGGCGACGTCACGGACGCGCTGCTCGAGACGGAGCGCGACGCCGTAACCGTGCTCGTCTAACCACGAGCCGCTTCGTCCGTCTGAGCAGGGGAGCGATGCAGAGGTGGGGTTCCGTGGCGGTGGTGCTCGTCGCGGCGGTCGGCGCAGCAGGCGCGACCGCCGCTGCGAAGCCGCGGCCGCCGAAGCTCGTCGACTGGTGCGTGACCAAGGCCGAGCGCCGTGCAGCGGTGGCTCTGCGAGCGACCGACGGCGCTCGCGTCGTCGGCGTGCTCCTCGGCCCGGCACGCGCCCGCGGCGGTGTCGTCATCGCACACGAGAGCCGCGGAGGCCTCTGCAACTGGCTGCCGTACGGCCGTCGCCTTTCGCGGGAGGGCTACCGCGTCCTCGCACTCGACCTGCGTGGCTTCGCGTCGTCTCCGACGCCGCGCACCAACCAGTCTCGGTTCGACCTCGACATCGCGGCCGGGGCGCGGGAGCTCCGCCGCCGGGGCGTCCAGCGTGTCGGTCTGATCGGCGGCTCGATGGGCGCTACTGCTGTGCTCGTCGCCGGCGCGCGGATCGCTCCCGCGGTCGACGCCGTGATCGCGGCATCAGGCCCGACGAGCTTCCGCGGCCTCGACGCCGAGCCGGCCGTCCGGGCGATGCAGGTGCCGGTGCTCTTCATCGCCGCGAGCGACGACCTTGGGTTCGCCGACGCCGCGCGGGCGCTCCATGCCGAGTCGGCTTCGCCGAGGAAGCAGCTGGAGATCGTCTCCGGCGCCAGCCATGGCTACCAGCTCGTCACCGGCCCCGAGGACGCCGCGAACCGCGATCTCTTCGGAGGCTTCCTCCGCGCGACTCTCGGCTGAGCGGGCGGCCGCTCGTGGATAATCCCTGCAATGGCGCAGGTGCTCCCCGCCGAGCGCGACCTCCGTCGCGTGATCGGCGACGGCGACGCGGTCCCGGACGGGGAGGTCGACGGGCTCACTGAGCAGGACTTGCTCGAGCTCTATCGCTCGCTCGTCCTGCTTCGCACCTACGACGAGCGCTCCGTCGTCTACCACCGGCAGGGTCGGATCGGCACCTACGCGATCTTCTGGAATCACGAGGCGATGCAGGCGGGTTCCGTCTACGCGCTCGAGGACGAGGACTGGATCTTCCCGAGCTACCGCGAGTCGGCGATCGCCCTCCTCCGCGGAATGCCTGCGAGCGTGATCCTGCAGTGGTGGCGTGGCCACCCGTCGGGCTGGTGGAACCCGGCCGACTACAACGTGGCGGCGATCTGCGTCCCGATCGCGACGCACGTGCCTCACGCGGCCGGGCTCGCGTGGGGGAAGAAGCTGCGCGGCGAGTCGGCGGTCGCGATCGCGTACTTCGGCGACGGCGCGACCTCCGAAGGCGCGTTCCACGAGGGCGCGAACTTCGCCGCCGTCACCGGCGCGCCGCTCGTCCTCTTCTGCAACAACAACCAGTGGGCCATCTCGACGCCGATCACCGCGCAGACGCGCGCCAAGGCGCTCGTCGACAAGGCGGTCGGGTACGGGATCCCGGGGATCCGCGTCGACGGTGGCGACGTGCTCGCGGTGTACGAGGCGACGCGCGAGGCGGTCGCCCGCGCCCGCACGGGCGGCGGCCCGACGATGATCGAGGCGGTCACCTACCGGGCCGCGCCGCACGCGACCGCGGACGATCCGAGCGCGTACATCGACCTCGCGCGCGTCGAGGAGGAGACGCGGAACGAGTGCGTCGGCCGCTACGAGCGCTACCTGGAACGCCTCGGGATCGCGGTCGACCCGCAGATCAAGGTCAAAGCGCAGGAGACGATGAGACGCGGGATCGCCGAGGCAGAGGCAGAGCCGCCCGCCGACATGTCGCTCGTGTTCGACCATGCGCACGTGGAGCCGCTGCCGTCGTTCGAGAGCGAGCTCCGGGAGCTGCGCGGTGGCTGAGCTCACGCTCCTCGAAGCGATCAACGACTGCTTCCACGTCGAGCTCGGCCGTGACCCGGACGTGATGATCCTGGGCGAGGACGTGGGTCGTGCGGGCGGCGTGTTCCGTGCGACCGCGGGACTGCGCGATCGCTTCGGGCCGGATCGCTGCTTCGACACGCCGCTTGCGGAGGCCGGGATCATGGGCGCCGCGGTCGGTCTGTGCATGGCCGGCTGGCGGCCCGTGTGCGAGATGCAGTACGACGCATTCTCGTATCCGTCGCTCGATCAGCTGATCACGCACGTCGGGCGCTACCGGTGGCGCACCGGAGGCAAGATGCGGTTCCCGATCACCGTGCGAATGCCCTACGGCGGCGGCGTGCGCGCGCCCGAGCTGCACGACGACTCGCCCGAGGCCTACTACGTGCACACGCCGGGTGTGAAGGTGGCGATTCCGTCGACGCCGGCGGACGCGAAGGGCCTTCTCGCGGCGGCGATTCGCTCCGACGATCCGGTCGTGCTCTTCGAGCCGAAGCTCCACTACCGGACGATGCGGGGCGAGGTTCCCGAAGGCGAGCACGTGGTCGAGCTCGGCAAGGCACGGCTCGCCCGCGAGGGCACGGACGTCTCGCTCATCGCCTACGGGTCGATGGTGCTGCTCTGCGAGCAGGTCGCCGATGAGCTGGCGGGCGAGTGCTCGTGCGAAGTGCTCGACGTGCGGACGCTCAAGCCGCTCGACGAGGACGCGCTCCTCGCGACCGCCGCGAAAACCGGGCGCGTGGTCGTCGTGCAGGAGGCGCCGCGCACCGCCGGCTACGGCGCCGAGCTCGTCGCGGTGCTCGCGGAGAAGGCGATGCTCGACCTGCGCGGGCCGGTGCTCAGGGTGACTGGGTACGACGTCCCGTACCCGTACTGGCAGATCGAGGACGCGTACATGCCGTCGGTGCAGCGGGTCGCGAACGCCGCCCGGAAGCTGCTCGAGTACTGAGCGACGTCTTGACGGAGCGCCTCCGCCTGTGGCTCGAGCGCGCCGGCGCGGGCTACCGGCTGCGCGACGCCGCGACCGAGCAGTTCGTCCGCGAAGACGACCCCAGGATCCACGTCGTGCCGGTCGCGGGTGTCAGCTACCGCATGGACGACGTGCAGGCTGAGGGCTTTGCGCCCGGACGGCCGCTCGCGCTCGTGCCGGAGCCCGACAACGAGCACGACCAGAACGCGATCGCGATCTGGGACCAGGAACGGCGCGTGCAGGCCGGGTACGTCCCCGCGAACGTCGCGCGCACGTTGCGCGCGGGCGAGTGGCAGGCCGTCTCGCTTAGAGAGTTCGCGGAGGAGGGGCGGCGCGGAGGGTTGCGCGTGCTGCTCGCGCCCCGCGACGCGTGGATCGGGGTCCCGCGCTCGTGATCCACGAGCTGCCGCTGGAGCGTCGGCTCTTGCACGGGCACTACTCCCGCGAGCTTCCCCCGGTCGTGTCGGTCGATCTCGGCGACACGATCGCGTTCTCGTGCCCGAACGCGGGTTGGGAGTACGACCACGGAGTGCGCTTCGAGCCGTACGACGAGCAGCTCGACGCGGGGCACGCGCTCGTCGGGCCCATCGAGGTGCGTGGCGCGAAGGCCGGCGGCACGCTCGTCGTCCGCGTGCGCAGCGTCGTGCCCGGACCGTGGGGCGTCACGCTCGCGCACGAACCGACAAGGATCGAGTGGCGGCTCGAGGATGGTGTCGGTGTCGCCGATCGCGGCATGCGCGTTGCCCTCGCGCCCTTTCTCGGTGTGATGGGCATGCCGCCCGACGAGCCCGGGCGCCATTCCACCGGCCCGCCGCGGCGCTCCGGCGGGAACATCGACTGCAAGGAGCTCCTCGCCGGGACGACGCTCTATCTCCCGATCAGCGTCGACGGCGCGCTCTTCTCGGCAGGCGACGGTCACGCGGCGCAGGGCGACGGTGAGGTTTCCGGCACGGCGATCGAGTGCCCCGTCGAGCGCGCGGAGTTGACGCTCGAGCTGTCCGACCTCCAGCTTCGCACGCCGATCGCTCGAACGGAGACGGCCTGGATCGCGTTCGGCTTCTCCGAGGATCTCGACCTGGCTGCGGAGGAGGCGATGGCGACGATGCTCGACCTGATGGAGCGCGAGCTCGGGCTCGACCGTTTGTACGCGCTCGCGCTCGCGAGCGTCGTCGTCGACCTGCGCGTGACCCAGATCGTGAACGGGGTCAAGGGCGTGCATGCAGTGCTCCGCGACGACGCAATCCGGTAGAACCTCGGCGCGTGGCCTACGAGTTCAAGCTGCCCGACCTCGGCGAGGGCCTGACCGAAGGCGAGATCGCGCGTTGGCTCGTCGCCGAGGGGCAGGACATCGCGGAGGACGACCCGCTCGTCGAGATCCAGACCGACAAGACGACGGTCGAGATCCCGTCGCCCGCCGCCGGGGTCGTCTCGCGGATCCTCGCGGCCGAGGGCGACGTCGTTCCGGTGGGGAACGTGATCGTGGTGATCAGCGACGGCTCCGCCGTTCCCGCTGCCGCTGAGGCGGATCGGCCGAGGGCCGAGCCCGCCGCGCCTCGGGACCGGGCCCCCGGACAGGGCGGAGACGGACGGGTCAGAGCGACGCCGCTCGTCCGACGGCTCGCGGACGAGTTGGGCGTCGACCTCGAGCAGGTCGGAGGAACGGGGCCGCAAGGGCGGGTGACCGAAGACGATGTCCGCGGTGCGGCCACGACCACGGACCGAGTCCCGAGACGCGGCCCGGAAGGACGGCGCGAGCCGCTGCGCGGCGTGCGCCGGGTGATCGCGGAGCACATGACACGCGCGCAGTCGATTCCCGCGGTGACGTGGGTCGAGGAGTGCGACTTCGCCAACGTCGACCTGCAGCGGCTGGTGCCGACGGTGCTGGAGGCGGTTGCGGCGTCGCTGCAGAAGTTCCCCGAGCTGAACGCGCGCCTCGAGGGCGACGAGATCGTCTTCCTCGAGCGTTGCGACCTCGGGGTGGCGATCGACACCGACCAGGGCCTCGTCGTCCCGGTCGTGCGCGGCTGCGACTCGCTCTCGCTCGACGAGCTCGAGGCCGAAGTCTCTCGCCTCGCGGAGGGCGCGCGCGCCGGCACGCTAAAGCCGGATGAGCTGCGCGGCTCGACGTTCACGGTCACGAGCGCGGGCAAGTTCTCGGGCTCGTTCGTAACGCCGCTGATCAATCATCCGGAGGTCGGCATCCTCGGGGTCCACCGGATCGCCGAGCGTGCCGTCGTGCGCGACGGGCAGTTCGTCGCGCGCCCGGTCGGGCACGTGTCGGTCACGTTCGACCACCGCGTGCTCGATGGGAAGCGTGCGGCGGAGTTCGGCCTCGACGTGATCTCGCGCCTGGAACGCAAAGGGCCCGACTAGGCGGGCCCTTTGCAAGGGAACGACGGCTCCTAGTTATCCGAGTTGGCCGCGGACTGCGCCGCTCGGATGCCGAGGGTTGGAGTGGTAGTTGACGTAATAGGCACTCGGGTTGTTGCAGATCGCCGCGCCGAGCGCCGGGTTCGAGACCTCGCCACTCTGCATGATCTGCCCGTCCGTAGTCGGGCCGCCCTGGAACAGCGACTGCACGACGCCGCCCGCAACGCCTGCCGGGGCGAGGTGGATGTGGCCGGCAAGGAACCTCTCACCTTCTGGGTTGACGATGTGCGTCCTGAACTCGATCGTGCCGTCGTTTCGCACCTTGATCTGGGTACTGCCATGCGCCTCGGAGTTGCTCGTCGGCACCTCATTCTCGGCGCGAAGCTGCGTGGTGTACACGCACATCGTCGCTCCGTCGCTCCCTTCCGGCCCTGCGACGGCGGCTGCCGTCAGTCCCGCGAACGCGGTCAGTCCTGCAATGAGGCTCACCATCAAGTACTTCCTCATGTATGGCTCCCTTCTCTCCCCAGGTGTGACCCAGTAGTAAGCAAAAGTCCTACCCGCGGGAGGGGAAATCGGATTTCAGGCGGCTGCGGGAGCCGGTGCGAGTGGCGGCGGCTCGGGCAGGTGCTCGGCGAGCATCTCTTCGATCCTGGGCGCGCTGGCGCGGCCCTCGACCCGCCCGACGGCACGCTTGTTTTTCACGAGCACGAGCGTTGGCACCACCTCGACCTTGAACTTGGCCGCGAGCTCGGGTCGGGCGTCGACATCGACCCGCTTCGTGCGCAAACGATCACGCTCCTTGCGGGCGAGGTGCGCGAGCAAGCTCTCCATTCGGCGCGCGGGGCCGGAGCGCTCGCTCGTGAAGAAGACGAGCAGAGGCCTTGCGTCGGTCATGGTCTCTTTCTCCTCGTGGTTGCCGGGGTCCGCAAAACGAACGGCTCTTCGTGATTCCCGCTTGACTGGCCGGTCAAACTCGGCCAGTAGACTCGAGCGGGTGGGAACCTGGTACTGGATCGGCGTCTGCGCGGGGGTCGGCGCCGCGCTCGGCGTCCTTGTGATCGCGGTCCTTCGCGACGTTCGGGTAGCGCTTCCCGTCACCTTGGTGGCCGCCGCGGCCGCGGGCTGGCTCCTCGCCGAGTGGTGGGGGACGGTCGCGGGCGCGGTCGGCGGCGTGCTCGGCGCGATCGGTGCCACTCCGACCGTTCGTGGTGCACTGGCACGCGGCGGCACCCGTGCCGGCACCGCACTCCTGGTCGGCGTGGCGGCCCTCGTCCTCGCGGGTCTCTCGTTCGTTCCGGTGCTCGGCTACCTCGTCGCGCTCGCGCTGCCCGTGCTCGGGCTGCGCGTCCGCCGGCGCGCGGGCGAGCGCCACGCAGGTCTCCGGATCCTTGCCCGCGACTAAGGCGCTCCTGATCGTCATCGACGGGTTGACCCCCGCGATGTACGAGGACGCGGTCGAGCGGCGCACCGCACCCGCGCTCGCGGAACTGCACGAGAGAGGCGAGTACCGCCGCGCAGCGACGGTGTTCCCTTCGCTCACGCCCGTCTGCCTCTCGTCGCTCGTGACCGGCGCGTACCCCAACGTACACGAGATCCCGCACCTCGTCTGGTACCACCGCGGCGAGCAGCGACTCGTCGAGTATGGATCGTCGTTCGCCGCGCTCCGCCGCGCGGGCACTCGCCGCGGCATCCGCGACGCGATCTTTCGCATGAACGAGGAGCACCTGTCGCGGAATTCCGTGACGCTCTACGAGTCGGTCGAGGACGCCGGTCGCGTCGCCGCCGCCGTCAACATCATCTGCTACCGCGGACGCACGCCGCACGTCGCGCGCATCCCCGGCGTGACGCGCGCCGCACACGGGCCGAAGCGGTTCTTCTACTTCAACCTGTTCGAGTCGGACGAGACCGGCGCGCCGTTCCGGCCGGGCGCGCGGCAGGCCGGCGGGAACGACCGGTACGCTGGCGCGGTCGGCCGCTGGCTCGTGACGCGCGACGGTTTCGACCTGCTCGTCTACTACCTCCCGGACTACGACTACGCGTCGCACGCCGCTGGTCCGGACTCGGCGCACGCAGCGCTCACGCGGGCGGACGACGCGGTACGGGCGCTGCTCGACGCCGCAGGCGGGGTCGACGCGCTGCTCGAGCGCTACGCCGTCGTCGTCTGTTCGGACCACGGACAGACCCGCGTCGAGCACCCCACGTCGCTGCACGACTCGTTCGGCGGCGTCGACGACGTCGTGATCACGGCCTCGAACCGGGCCGGGATGGTCTACGACCTCCGCGGCGGGTGCGCGCGCGAGCTGGCCCTGCGACTCGACGGCGACCCTGCGGCGGAGACCGTGCTCTTCGTCGAGGACGGCGAGCTCATCGCTCGTCGCGACGGAGGTGAAGGGCTCGACGTGCTCGCCGAGTATCCGGACGGCCTCGCCCGCGCAACCGCGGCGCTGCGAAATTCGAACAGCGGGGAAGTGCTCGTGTCGGCCGCTCCCGGCTACGAGTTCACCGACCTCGCCGGCCGGCACCACGCGGGCGGCGGCAGTCACGGCTCGCTCCTGGCCGGCGACTCCGAGGTTCCGGTGCTCACGATCGGGCTCGGAACGGCGCCTGGGAGCATCACCGGGATCGCGCCGCTCCTGCTCGACCAGCTCGGCCTGGAGCGCCCGGACTACGCGCGAGCGCTCAGCCATGCCTGAGCGCTCGGAGGAGCGGCGCCTGATGGTGGAGCAGCAGCTCCGGAGCCGCGACGTCGAGGACGAGCGGGTCCTCGCGGCGATGGAGCGCGTCCCGCGACACGTCTTCGTCCCCGAAGAGCTCCGAGGGCGCGCCTACGCCGACGCGGCCCTGCCGATCGGCTCCGGCCAGACGATCTCGCAGCCGTACATGGTGGCCCGCATCTGCGAGGCGCTCTCGCTACACGGGAGCGAGCGCGTGCTCGACGTCGGCACCGGCTCGGGCTACCAGGCGGCGGTGCTCGCGGAGCTCGCCGGCGAGGTGCACACGATCGAGCGACTCCCGGAGCTCGCTGACGCCGCGCGGGGCTGGCTCGAGGAGGCCGGCTACGGGGGCCGCGTGCACGTCCACGTCGGCGACGGCACCCTCGGCCTTCCCGAGCAGGCGCCGTTCGACGCAATTGCGGTCGCCGCCGCCGCGCCGGAGCTTCCGCCGAGCCTCTACGACCAGCTCGAGCCGCGCGGACGGCTTGTCGTGCCGGTCGGCAAGCGCCACGGCCAGCAGCTTCAGCTCGTCGTGCGGAGCCCGGAGGGGCCCGCCGTCGTGCGGTCGGTGGCCTGCCGCTTCGTGCCCCTGCTGGGTGAGGAGGGCTTCGCGGTTTGATCCGCGACTCGGGCAGGCAGACTGTTCCGGGCATGGGAGGGGTCTCTGCAGAGCGCTTGCTTCGCCTTCCGGTTCGGGTGCACGGCATCGAGCTCGGCCGACCCGTCGACCTCGTGCTCGACCGCGAGCACACGCGCGCGCTCGGGTTCGAGGTGCTTTGCCGCGACGAGAAGCGGCGCTTCCTGCCGCTCGCGGTGGCGACAATTCGCGAGAACGAGCTCGAGATCCGGTCGCCTCTGAGCCTGCTCGACGAGGCCGAGCTCGTGTTCTACACGAAGCGCGGCAGCACGTTCGCCGCGCTCAGGGGGTACGGCGCTGTGCGCGCGAGGACGATGCTCGGCGAGCTCGTCGACCTGATGCTCGCGGCGGACGGGACGATCGCCTCGCTCGTCGTGGCAACACCCGACGGTCGCGAAGAGCTGGACTACTGCGCCGACGTCGCGCTCGTCGCCACGGGCTCGAACGTCCGCGCGGCTTCGTGAGCGGCTAGGCTCGCGCCCGTCGTGGAGCGCTCGTCCTCCGTCGGCGTCACCGCCGCGCTGGCCCGCACCCGCGCCGGCCGCGCGCTCCGCCGCCAGCAGAACTGGATCCAGCTGGCGAAGTTCACCGCGGTCGGGGCGAGCGGGTACGTCGTCAACCTCGCGGTCTTCGCCGCGCTCGTTCTCGGGGCCGACCTCGACCATCGCCTCGCGGCCGTGTGCTCGTTCCTCGTCGCGGTGACGAACAACTACACGTGGAACCGGCTCTGGACGTTCCACGGGGAGCGGGGACACGTCGCGTACCAGGGCGCGCGGTTCTTCTTCGTTGCGCTGCTCGCGCTGATCGCGAACCTCGTCGCGCTCGAGGTGTTGATCGCGCTCGGCCTGCCCGAGATCGCAGCGCAGGCGATTGCGGTCGTGCTCGTCACGCCGATTAACTTCGTCGGCAACAAGCTCTGGACCTTTCGCAGGAACCGCTGAAGCGCCTCCTCGGATCCGGGCTGGTCGCCTTCGCGCTGATCGCGCCGGGGCAGGCGACAGCAGCGACCACCCCGACTGGTCCCATCTTCGATGGGCGAGGCAACCTCGTCCAGACGCCGTTCATCCCCGCGCCCGAGCCCGCGCGGCTGAGCGAGCAGCGCGTCGAGCGCATCTTCCTCGCCCACCCGAAGGTCCGGGACTGGCTGGATCGCTACCCGAGGCAGGGCCGAACGGTCCAGGCGGACTTCGACGACGAGGCCGCGGTGTGGCGGGTCAAGGTGTGGTGGGGGGAGGCGGGCCAGATCGCCGACGGCAGAGTCGACGACCGCTCGGGCCTCGTGACCGAGGCCTGGACCGGGCCGCAGGTCGCGTGGAAGATGGCGCGCGGCGGCCCGGGCGCCTTCGGCGGCCGCGACATCAACAAGCCGGTCGTCTGGCTCGGCTTCTGCCTGCTCTTCCTGGTCGGGCTGGCCGACCTCCGCCGGCCGCTCTCGCTGCGAAACCTCGACCTGCTCGCGCTGCTCTCGTTCTCGCTGTCGCTCTGGTTCTTCAACCGCGGCGACATCTTCACGAGCGTGCCGCTCGCCTACCCGCCGCTGCTGTACGTGATTGCGCGCATGGCGTGGATAGGCACGACCGCCCGCCTCGCACCCGCCCGTCCGGTCTGGCCCGTCTGGGTACTCGTCGCGGGGGCGGTCTTCCTCGCAGGCTTTCGCATCGGGCTGAACATCGAGACCTCGAACGTGATCGACGTCGGCTACGCGGGAGTGATCGGCGCGCACCGGATCGTGCATGGAGAGGTGCCGTACGGACACATGCCGGTGCAGGGGAACCGCAAGGCGTGCGGGCCGGCGGACGCCGAGGGCGAGATCCGCGAGCGCGTGCAGACGAATGGGCGCTGCGAGTCCTCGAACGAGCGCGGCGACACGTACGGTCCGGTGTCGTATCTCGCGTACGCACCCGGCTACCTGATGCTCGGCTGGACCGGCAAGTGGGACGACCTTCCAGCCGCGCACTTCACCACGATCGCGTTCGACGTCCTGTGCATGCTCGGCCTCGCACTCGTCGGCTGGCGATTCGGGGGCCAGCGGCTCGCCGCGACGCTGCCGTTCGCCTGGGCGGCGTACCCCTTCACGCAGTACGCGTCGAGCTCGAACACGAACGACACGATCCTGCCCGCGCTGCTCATCTTCGGCTTCTTCTTCGCGGCGCAACCGGCGCTGCGGGGCGGCTTCGCCGCGCTCGCGGGTTGGACGAAGTTCGCGGCACTCGTCGTCGCGCCGCTCTGGGCGACCTACCCAGAATGGAACGGGAGACGCGTCTCGCGTTTTCCTCTCGGCTATCTCGCGGGCACGGTGCTTGCGTTCTCGGTCTTGCTCCTCGAACCGAACGTGCTCGATGCGGCGCGGACGTTCTGGGACCGCACGCTCGGCTGGCAGCTCGGGCGCGAGTCGCCGTTCTCGATCTGGGACTGGGGGCAGTACTACGCGCGCGGCATCCCGGACCTCCACCTCCCGCACCAGTTCGTGAAGGCGCTCGTGCTCGCCGGTGCGCTCGCGGCCGCGTTCGTTCCGCGACGGAAGTCGCCGCTGCAGCTCGCAGCGCTGACCGCGGCGTTGATCGCCGCTTTCCAGCTCGTGCTGACGCACTGGTTCTACCTCTACCTCCCGTGGTTCTTCCCCTTCGCCGTCTTCGCGCTGCTCGCCCGTGACCGCTCGGACCCCTGACCTCGCGCGCACGGCACTCGCCGTGCTCCTGTTCCTCGTCGCGTGGGGGGTGCTGCACGTCGGCTTCTACGCACGCGAGCAGATCGTCGACACGCCGGTCTACGAGAGCTACGGGCAGGCGATGGAGGAGGGCCAGGTCCCCTACCGCGACTTCGCGATCGAGTACCCGCCCGGTGCGCTGCCCGTGTTCCTCGTGCCGGCGCTCGCGGACTCCGACTTCCGCACCGTCTTCGAATGGTTGATGGCGCTCTGCGGGTGCGGGGTGGTCGTCGCGGTCGCGCTTGCGGGGCGCCGCCTCGGCTTAGGGTTCGGAACGCTCGCCTTCGTCGCACTCTCTCCGCTCGCCATCGGGTCGGTGATTCTGACCCGCTTCGACCTCTGGCCGGCGATGCTCGCGTCCTTCGCGCTCGCGGCGCTCGTCCACGACCGGATGCGGCTCGGCCATCTCCTGCTCGGGGCGTCCATCGCCGCGAAGCTGTACCCCGCCGTTCTGCTCCCGCTTGCTGTCGCGTACGTGTGGCGGCGTCGTGGGCGGCGAGAGGGGATCGTCTGCGCGGCGCTCGCGGTCGGTGTTCCGCTCGCCGCCTATCTCCCGTTCGCCGTTCTCGCGCCCGAGGGAGTGGTGCGCAGCGTCGGGCGCCAGCTGTCACGGCCGCTCCAGATCGAGAGCCTCGGTTCCGCGCTCCTGCTCGCCGCGCATGATCTCTTCGGGGCCGGCGTCGAGGTGGGCTCGAGCCAAGGCTCGCAGAACCTCGTCGGGCTTCCCGCCGACGTGCTCGCCGTCGCGCTCTCGGTCGCGCAGCTCGCGGTGCTCGCGTGGCTCTGGCTCCGGTTCGCGCGGTCGAGGGAGACGCCGTCGCCTGCGACGCTCGTCGTCTACGCCGCGGCGGCCCTTACAGCCTTCGTCGCGCTCGGAAAAGTGCTCTCGCCGCAATTCCTGATCTGGCTCGTTCCGGTCGTCGTCCTCGCCTGCCGCTGGAGCGCGAACACGATCCTCGCCGCGGCGCTCGTGCTGACGCAGCTCTGGTTTCCGTTCCGCTACTGGGACCTCGTGCGCGAGCTCGACCCGAGGGTCTCGTGGCTCGTCCTCGCGCGGGATCTCGTCCTGGTGGCGCTCCTCGCGACGCTCGTCCGCGCGGTCAGGGAACCGGCACGCGGATCGCCTCGCAGCGCGTAGCACGACCGTCGGGGCCGCACTCGACGAGCGCTCCCTCGATCCGCACCTCGCCCTGCGCCGTCTCGAAGCGAACCGGCAGTCCCGTGCGCATGCGCGAGATCGCCTGCTCCGCGGTCACCCCGATCACCGAGTCGTGCGGGCCGGTCATGCCGGCGTCCGTGAGCGCGGCCGTCCCGCCCGGCTGAACGCGCGCGTCGTTCGTCTGGATGTGCGTGTGCGTTCCGAGCACAGCAGTCACGCGCCCGTCGAGCCAGCGGGCGAGCGCGACCTTCTCACTCGTCGCCTCCGCGTGCATGTCGACGAGGATCACCGGCGTCTCCGCGCGCGCTTCGTCGACGAGCTCGTCGATCAACTCGAACGGACCGCATGCGACGTCGAGGAAAAGGCTGCCCATCACGTTGATCACGGCGACGGGCGTCTCGTCGCGCGCCTGCACCACCGTCAGCCCGCGGCCGGGCGCGTACCGCGAGAGGTTCGCCGGCCTGACGACGCGCGGCTCCGAGTCGATCCACGGCGCGAGGTCTGGCCGCCGCCACGTGTGGTTGCCGAGGGTGATCGCGTCCGCGCCGAACTCGAGCAGCTTGCGTGCGAGCTTCGGTGTCAACCCGACCCCGTCGGCGGCGTTCTCGCCGTTCACGACGCAGAGGTCGACGTCGAACGCCTCTCGGAGCGCGGGCAGCCGTTCCTCCAGCGCACGCCGGCCGGGCACCCCGACGACGTCGGCGACGAAGAGGATCCTCAGGGCAGAGCTAGGGCGGTTGCCGGGAAGACCTGCACGGTCACGTGGTTCCCGGCGTCCTGCGTGTAGCGCGCGAGCGCCTGGCGCTCGAGCCGCGAGAGGTCGAGCACCTCGCCGAGCCGGTTCCTCCCCGCTGCGACCGACGAGCCGACCGTCAGCGCCGGGTCGGCCGCGAGCCGCGTGATCGAGACGATGAGCGCGGGCGCGGCGAGCGGGCGAATGTCGATTCGCTTGCCCTGCGTCCGGCCGTTGATCACGAAGTCGGTGATCCCCGCGATCGTCCCGTCGACGGGTGAGTAGACGTCGGTGTCGGGCGCGGCGCCGACCGCGAGCGCCGAAGTCGACGACCCCGTCCCTCCCTGGAGCTGGTACCAGGTCATGCTCGAGTCGCCGGAGCCGAAGACGCGATCGAAGAATCGTCCGATCAGACCCTGGTTACCGCGGCGGCCGAGCGGGTGCAGCGCGAGCGAGCCCGACGAGCCTCCGTGGTAGCCGATCGCGGTGACGCGGTTCTGCTCGATCGGCAGCTGGACGCGAAGTCCGCCCTGGGTCGCGACGACCAGCGGCTCGGGCGGTCCGGAGGGGAGCAAGCGGTCGGCCGGCGCTGGGGCGGAGCGCGCAGCAGTCTGGGCCCCGTCTGGGCCGAACGCGGTCACGAGCAGCGTCACGACGCCGACCGCGGCGACGGCGGTCAGCCCGGCAAAGCGGCGGAGCCGGTGCGCGGAGCGGCGCTGTGCCCTGCGGGCACGGCGAGCAGGCCCAGGAGGCTGGGGCATCGCGGGGACGCTAACGGACGCCCGGGGTTGCCGCAAGGAGTGCGCCACGGCCGGACTTTCTAACAAACGCAAGCGCGGAGTGAAGGGGATTTCCTCCCAGAGATCGTGACGGTCGAGCGCGAGATTGCCATCCTCGGCGAAAGACCAGTCCCAGACTGGGCCCGGAGGTCGGCGGGAGCGCGCTGTAGCATCGCTTCCATGACGGAAACGCCGCCTCCGGTCGTCGGCGGGAGCCGTCAACCCGCCCCGATCCAGATCCCGCGCTGGATCCAGCTGGTCGCCCTCCCGCTCGTGCTCCTGCTGGCCTGGGCGGTCGCCGGCGCGGTCCGTCACGCGGTCTTCCTCTTCCTCGTCGCCGCCATCGTCGCGCTGCTCCTGAACCCGCTCGTGCGGGCGCTCGGGCGGGCACGGATCCCGCGCGGCTTCGGGGTCGCGATCGTGTACCTGACCTTTGCCGCGGGGCTTGTCATCACGGTGGTGGCCCTGGCGACCGTCGTCGTCGAGCAGTCCCAGAGCGCGTCGAACCGGATCGACGCCTACGTTACGAACGAGGACGGACAGACCGGGAGCACCGCCGCCGAGCGCGACGTCGACCGTCTCCAGGTCTGGCTCGACGACCACCGGCTCGGGCGGCTCCGAATCGAGGAGGAAGGCCGCTCGTTCGTCCGGGACCTCAACGTCGAGCGCTCGACGCGGACGGCGATCGACTGGGCGGAGGGCGCGGCCCTCGGAATCTTCGCGTTCCTCTTCGGGCTTGTGCTCGTGATCGTCGTCTCGGTCTACATGCTCCTCGACTTCAACCGTTTGCACAAGGCGCTGGACCGACGGTTCCCCCCGCCGCCAGGGTCACTTTCGCTTTTGCCGAGCATCGAGGCGGCCGTGGGTGGCTACGTGAAGGGGCAGCTGCTCGTGTCCGCGATCATGGGGACGAGTGCCGGCGTCGCGCTGTGGCTGCTCGGGATGATCGGCTGGCTGCCGGAGGGCTTCGAGACGTACGCGATCCTCTTCGGCGCGTGGGTCGCGGTCGCCGAGTTGATCCCGTACCTCGGCCCGTGGCTCGGCGCGATCCCACCCGTCCTGTACGGCCTCGTCGTCGACCCGCTCTCCGCGCTCTGGGTCGTGCTGCTCTTCCTTGCGATCCACCAGATCGAAGGGCACATCGTGATCCCGAAGGTGATGGGGAACGCGCTGCGCCTGCACCCGCTGCTCGTCATCTTCGGGCTGCTCGCCGGAGGCGAGATCTACGGCCTGCCCGGCGTCCTCGTCGCATTGCCCACGCTCGCCGCCGGCCGCGCGCTCTGGGAGTTCTTCGGCGCCCGTGTCGCGTTCGAGCAGTGGGAGTCCGGGGGGACCGTGCCCGTCGAGGTCGAGCTCGAGCCGCCCAAGGCCGCCCGTCGTTGATCCGGGCTCGCGGCGTCTCGCGGCGCTACGGCGCACACGTCGCGCTGCACGAGACCGACTTCGACCTCAGTGAGGGAGAGCTCGTCGCGCTCGTCGGGCCGAACGGCGCGGGCAAGACGACGCTGCTGTCGGTGCTCGCGGGCGCGCTCGAGCCGTCGGCCGGCACGGTCGAGCGGCGTGTGCCGACCGGCTGGGCGCCGCAGCGGCCGGCACTCTACTCGAGGCTGACCCCCCGCGAGAACGTCGAGCTGTTCGCGCGGCTCGCCGGCGCGCCCAGCGCCGCGGTCGACCTGCCGGAACGCCCTGCCGCCGAGCTTTCGGTCGGGCAGCGGCAGCGGCTGAACCTCGCGCTCGCCTTCCTCGGCGAGCCCCGCGTGCTCCTGCTCGACGAGCCCACCGCGGCGCTCGACGACGACCGGCGCGCGGTGCTCTGGCAGCAGGTGGCGGCGCTCTGCGCCGAAGGCGGTGCCGTCGTCTTCGCGACCCAGCTGCACGAAGAGACGGAGCGCGCCGACCGCGTCGTGCAGCTCCACGGCGGCCACGTCGAGTGAGGCGCACGGCGCTTCTGCTGCGTAAGGACCTGCGCGTGCTGCGCCGGTCGCCCCTCCTGCTCGCGGTGCTGGTCTCGTATCCGCTGTTGATCGCGCTCCTGCTCGCGCTCGTCGCCGGCTACGCGAACGCGAAGCCGCGGGTCGCCTTCGTCGACAACGACAACCTGCCGGAGAAGGTCGAGATCGGAGGACGAACGTTCCACGTCGAACGCACGATCCGCCGCGTCAGCGACGACGTCGTGCTCGTGCCGCTCGAGCGAAGCGAGGCGGAGCGGCAACTGCGCAACGGGAAGGTCGTCGCGATCGTGCGCGTGCCGGCGGGCTTCGTTGCGCAGCTGAGAGCCATGCAGCGAAGCCCCCAGCTCGAGCTCGAGACGACGCGCGGGCTGCTCGCCTCGCGCGTCACGCAGCAGATGCAGGCGCTCGTGTACTCGCTGAACCGCGAGCTGCAAGACGCGTTCATCGCCGCGAACCTCCGCTACGTCGACCTGATCTTGCACGGCGGGAAAGGAACGTTCCTCGGGCGCCGCTTCGACGTGCTCGGCCTCGAACGCGCGGAGAGTCGCGTGCGTGACCCGGAGGTGCGCGAGTTCATCGAGGTCGCGCAGCTCGCGCTCGACCAGACAGACGATGCGCTCGAGGCGACCGCCAACCCGATCGAGCTCCGAACCAACACGGCGGGCGGGCGCACGTGGGCGCTCTCGGCTCAGGTCCAGGCGTACGCGCTCGCGCTCGTGACGACCTTCCTCGCGGCGGTCCTCGCTGGGGCGGCGCTCGCCGCGGAGCGCGACGAGCGGGTGCTCCAGCGTCTCGCTCGCGGGCTCGCATCGCTCGGGGAGGTGCTTGCGTCGAAGGTCGCGCTCGCGGCGCTCGTGGCAGCGGTGCTCGGGCTCGGGGTCGCCCTCGCGTTCGGGGTCGCGGTCGAGGCCGCAGGCGTCGAAGGCGGCGAGCCGTGGTCGCGCATGCCCGCGCTCGTGCCCGCGCTGCTCCTGGCCGGCGCGGTTGCAGGCGCCTTCGGAGCCCTCGTCGCGACGCTCGCGCGAGAAGCCCGTTCGGCGACGCTCGTCGCGGTCCTCGTCGTCCTCCCGATCGTCTTTCTCGGGATCGTCCCGCGGGAGGCCGCCCCGGCCGCGGGCTGGGTGAGTGACGTGCTGCCGTTCGCGCACGAGGTGAGGCTCTTCGACGCGCTCCTCTACGAGCTCGATCCGTGGCGAACAGTGCTCGTCGAGGCGGGCTGGCTCCTGGCGATCGGGACGGTGCTGGTCGCGGCAGCCCGCACGCTGATGCGAAGATTGACCGCGTGAGCGCTTTCCCGAACACCCGCCTGCGCAGGCTGCGCCGGACCGGCGCGCTCCGCTCGCTCGTGCGCGAGACGCGGCTCGACCTCGACGACTTCGTCCAGCCGCTCTTCGTCGGGCCGGACACGCGCGAGAACCCCGAGCTGCCGCCGCTGGGCCGCTTCTCGGTCGCAGACCTTTCGCACGAGGTCGAGGAGCTCGCACGCCTCGGCGTCTCGGCGGTGATCCTCTTCGGCATCCCGGACGACAAGGACGAGGAGGGCTCCGGCGCCTGGGATGAAGATGGCGTGGTGCAGCGAGCGCTCCGCGAGTTGCGGCCGCGGTTCCCGGAGCTCTTGCTGCTCACGGACGTTTGCCTCTGCGAGTACACGTCGCACGGCCACTGCGGGGTGATCCGCGACGGCGAGGTGGCGAACGACGAGTCGCTCGAGCTGATCGCGCGAGCTGCTGTCTCGCACGTCGAGGCCGGCGCAGACGCCGTGTGCCCGAGCGACATGATGGACGGCCGCGTCGCGGCGATCCGCGAGCAGCTGCCCGAGACGCCGATCCTCGCGTACTCCGCGAAGTACGCCTCCGCGTTCTACGGCCCGTTCCGCGAGGCGGCCGAGTCCGCGCCGTCGTTCGGCGACCGCCGCTCGTACCAGATGGACCCGGCGAACGTCCGCGAGGCGCTTCGCGAGTGCGAGCTCGACCTCGCCGAAGGTGCCGACGTGATCATGGTCAAGCCCGCGCTGCCGTACCTCGACGTGATCCGCGCGGTGCGAGAGCGACTCGACGCTCCTCTCGCGGCCTACAACGTCTCCGGCGAGTACGCGATGGTCAAGGCCGGCGCGCGGCACGGCTGGCTCGACGAGCGCGCTGCGGCGATCGAGTCGCTGACCGCGATCAAGCGCGCGGGCGCCGATCTCGTCGTCTCGTACTGGACGAAGGAACTGGCGACGTGGCTCTAGGCACGCGCTCGAAGCTCTTCGCCCGTGCGCGGCGCCTGATCCCCGGCGGGGTCAACTCGCCCGTGCGCGCGTGGCGCGCCGTCGGCGCCGACGACCCGTTCTTCGTCGCGCGCGCCGAGGGCGCGTACCTCGAGGACGTCGAAGGGAGGCGCTACGTCGACTGGGTGATGTCGTGGGGTGCGCTCGTCTTCGGACACGCGGACCCCGAGACGGTCGAGGCGATCACCGATGCTGCGCGCGACGGCACCAGCTTCGGCGCGCCGACGGAGCGGGAGGTCGAGCTGGCAGAGGAGATCGTCGACGCGTTTCCCTCGGTCGAGCTGGTTCGCCTGGTCTCCTCGGGGACCGAGGCTGCAATGAGCGCGATCCGCGTGGCTCGAGGGTTCACCGCCCGCGACCGGATCCTCAAGTTCGAGGGCGGCTACCACGGCCACTCCGACGCGCTGCTGGCGTCCGCCGGGTCGGGGCTCGCGACGCTCGGGATCCCGGCGAGCGCCGGCGTGACGACCGGTGCGGCGAGCGACACGATCGTCACGCCCTACAACGACGTCGACGCCGCGGCCGCAGCGGTCGAGCGCTACGGCGAAGGGCTCGCCGCGATCATCGTCGAGCCGGTCGCGGGAAACATCGGCGTCGTCCCGCCGGCCGAGGGCTTCCTCGAGGCGCTGCGCGGGCTCTGCGACGCGTCGGGCGCGCTCCTGATCTTCGACGAGGTGATCACCGGTTTCCGCGTCGCGCGCGGGGGCGCACAGGAGCGCTTCGGGGTGAAACCGGACCTCACGATCCTCGGTAAGATCGTCGGCGGCGGGCTGCCGCTCGCCGCGTTCGGCGGGCGCGCCGACGCGATGGAACGACTCGCGCCGGGCGGCAACGTCTACCAGGCCGGCACGCTCTCGGGCAACCCGCTCGCCACCGCGGCCGGGCTCTCGGTACTGCGCCGGCTGCGCGACCCGGCCGTCTACGACGAGCTCGAGGTGCGGGCGGCAAAGCTCGAGCGGGGGCTGCGTCCGTTCGGGAAGGTGCAACGCGTCGGCGCGATGCTGACGCTCTTCAGGCCGGGATACGACGAGCTCTTCCGCGGCCTCGTTGCGCGCGGTGTGTACGTCGCGCCGTCGCAGTACGAGGCCATGTTCGTCTCGCTCGCGCACGGCGACGAGGAGATCGACAAGACCGTGGAGGCGGTGCGTGACGCCCTGGCAGACGATCGCGGCTGAAGCGCGGCGCGAAAGCCCGCTCTGGGGCGACGCGCTCCGTCCCGAGTCCGAGCCCGAGGCGGTCTTCTCCCCGCTGGCCGACGAGCGGTACGCGCTCGGCCTCGAGACGATCTACGAAGGCTACCTCGTGCACTACGGAACATCGCGCCTCTTCGAGCCGGAGGATCCCGACGTCGCGCTCCTGCTGGGCGACTACCTCTACGCGCACGGGCTCGTGCGGATCGCAGAGCTCGGGGACGTCGAGGCGATCCGCGAGCTCGCCGAGCTGATCTCGCGCTGCGCGCACCTGCGCGCGGAGGGCGCGCCCGGGGATGGGGAGGTCTGGGCCGACACCGCCGAGCGCCTTTGCGGAAACGGCGGCGGCCCCGCTCGCGAAGAGGCGCTCGCCGCCCACGCTCGTCGGATGACGGCGCTCGTGGACCGCCGGAGCGGCTAGCGAACTAAGCACTCGTCGAGGTTTGGACGCGGACGCATTCACGGTGTGACGGTGAGCTCGACCGGAACGCGCACGAGATCGCGGTCGAGCGTCATCTGGCACCGCGGGTAGTGAATGTGCGTGAAGTAGACGTATGCGCGGCGCCCGGTCACGTCGAAGTTGCGGCTCGGGCTCGCGGGGTCGAGCAGCGACGGATACGCGAGCACGTCGGGGTCGCCGCACCGATACGTCCACGGGAACTCCGCCTCCATGAACCGCTGCCGCTGCGTCCAGTCGATCAGGTTCCTGGAGAAGGAGAACCAGAAGCCGCCGGCGTCGGCGCCGAAGTTCTCCGAGCCGACCATCACGAAGACCCGCAGCTCGTCATTCCAGACGACGCTTTCGCCCATCTCGTGCAGCTCGGGCCAGCCGACGAACACGCACGGCCGTCCCGGCGTCGCGTACGGGTTGACGAAGGCGTGGTCGAAGCTGTCGCCGTCCCACGCGCGCCACGCCGTGGGATCGCCGAGGGTCCGGGTCCGCATCAGGCAGACGCCGCGCGTCAGGTGACTTCCCGGCTCGGCGATCTGTTGCAGGAACGCGTAGACGTAGCCGTCTTTCGGGTTGCGGAAGAGATTGCTCGGACGGAACGCGCCGAGTGCCGACGAAAGGGGCACATACGGCCGCTGGTGCGCGGCG
Source organism: Actinomycetota bacterium (assembly GCA_013812235.1). Lineage (GTDB taxonomy): Bacteria > Actinomycetota > Thermoleophilia > Gaiellales > Gaiellaceae > JACCTU01. The sequence goes on from JACCTU010000149.1 coordinate 24,118, forward strand.
ATCAGGTGCGCGGGAGGCGCTACGTGCTGCCACGACGCGCCCGCGTCGTTCGACACCGCGGCGGTGATCGAGTTGTAGAGGCAAGCGTCGTACGAGCCCGCGCACCGACCAGGATGCAGGTGCCCGTGGTACTCGTTGTGGACGAGCGCGTGGATCGTGCGGCCGTCTTCGGTGTACGTCGCAGCGAGCCACTCCCGGTCGTCGAACGCCGCCGGGTCGCCGTTGCCGTGAAAGCGGTGCACGACCGGACACCGGTGCTGAACCGTGTCGAGCGACGGCCCCGTCTCCCGGCGCCAGACGTAATGCGTTGCGAAGAGCTGGACGTTGCCGTCCGCGTCGCGGTAAGCGCGCGCGGGCAGGTCGGGGACGTCCTCGGGTTCGCACCGGTCGCGCGTCCAGTCGAACACGATCTCCTCCGGGCCGGCGAGCCGCAGCGCAAGCCGGTCCATCGTAGGCAGCGGGGGCGAGAAGGCCTTCAGACGCCCGGCGTGGCAGTGGAACCGGTATCGGTGGTACGTCCGGTCGAGGGCGCGCTTGCACTTCGCGCCAGCCCTGAGACAGACGCGCTTCCCTCGACTTGTTCGCCGGCCTCGACGCGGGCGTCTGCGCCCGCGGCCAGCGAGCATGCGAGGACGGCCGTGACGGCTAGAGGGCTGATGTGAAAGTCGGGCGGTGTGGCAGGGACCCGCGGGACGAAGACGAAGGGCTTCCAGACCGATGTCCCCTCGAGATAGGAGCTCGAGATGACGGATCTGGAAGCCCTTGTTGTTGC
>JACCTU010000019.1 GCA_013812235.1 Actinomycetota bacterium
GCGCGAGCTCCGGGCAGTCGCGCCGGAGCTCGCGCTCTACCTGGCCGAATAGACGACCAGCCCGCGGGTACCCTCGCGGGATGGGCTTCTTCGTCGATGTCCACTCGCACGTCGTGCCTTCCGGTGACGACGGAGCGCAGCGTGTCGTCGAAGGCCGCGGTTTGTGCCGCGAGGCCGCCGCGCACGGGACGGCGATCCTCTACGCGACCCCTCACGTCTGGCCTCACCTCACGCTCACCGACGAGCGCGAGCGGGAGATCCGAACGAACTTCGCGGAGGTCGCCGAGCAGGCCGGGCTCGAGCTGAGGCTCGGGTTCGAGCTGACGCCCGCGCCGCCGCTGCTCGAGCAGGACCTGCGCCGCTACGTGCTCGAGGGGACAGACGCCGTCCTGATCGAGGTGCCGTTCACCGGCTCGGCCGACCTCCTGATCGAGATCTGCGAGCGAATGGAGACCCAGGGGCTGCGGCCGGTCATCGCGCACCCCGAGCGTACGCAGCCGGTGCTCGAGCGGCCGTCACTCGCGCGGGACCTCGCCGAGCGCGGTTGGCTGCTGCAGGTCAACGGCAGCTCGCTGACCGCGCGGCACGGTCCGGGGATCGAGGCGCTCGCGTGGGGGCTCGTCGACGACGGGCTCGTCTCCCTCGTCGGCTCCGACGGACACCGCGGCACGCGTCCCGCATGGCTCCACGACGCCTACGCCGCGGCGTTCGTGCGCGTGGGGGAGACGCAGGCTCGGTCGCTCTTCGACGGGTCGGCGATCGGCGTAACCGCCACCCCTGACGTGACCCTGCGCGAGCGGGCGCGCAGCGCCCGCCTTTAGGGGTTCACGCGGTCGCGGATCCGCGCGAGCGGATTCGTGACCGGCGGAAAAACTAGTACGCGACGGCTTCCATCTCGTGCAGCCGCGCGAGGTGCTTGAGCGACTCCATCTCGATCTGGCGGACGCGTTCGCGCGTCAGTCCGAGCCGCTTGCCGATCTCCTCGAGCGTCTTCGGCTCGGCGTCGTCGAGCCCGTAGCGCAGGACGAGCACGGCACGGTCACGCTCGGGGAGCACGCCGAGCGCCGCGGCGAGCGCCTGGCTGCGTAGCGTGATCTCGACCTCGTCTTCCGGTAGCGGCGAGTCGCCCGCGACGAAGTCACCGAACGTCGCGTCCTCCTCTTCGCCGACTGGCTGGTCGAGGCTCGTCGACGCGCGCGCAGCGGCGCGGACCTCCTTCGCCTGCTGCACCGGGAGGTTCGCCTCCTCGGCGATCTCCTCGAGCGTCGGCTCGCGGCCGAGTTCCATCCAAAGCGTCCGCTCGGCGCGGTTCATCTTCTGCAGGCGCTCGACGATATGGACCGGCATGCGGATCGTCCTCGCCTTGTCCGCGAGCGCTCTCGCGACGGCCTGCCGGATCCACCAGGTCGCGTAGGTCGAGAACTTGTAGCCGCGGCGCCAGTCGAACTTCTCGACTGCGCGAATCAGCCCGAGCGTCCCTTCCTGAATCAGATCGAGAAACGGCAGGCCCTGGTTTCGATAGTTCTTCGCGATCGAGACGACGAGACGAAGGTTCGACTGGATCATCCGCTGCTTGGCCAAGCCGTCGCCGCGCTCGATCCGCTTCGCAAGCGAAACCTCCTGGGCGGCGGTGAGCAGCGCGTGGCGGCCGGCTTCGCGGAGGAACAGCTGCAGGGCGTCGGTCGTCGACTCCAGGGGCTGCGCCGGGAGCGGGGCGGGCGCAAGCTCCTTCTTCTCCTCAGGCTCGTCGACGAGCTCGAAGCCGCGGGCCTCCAGCTCGCGCTCGAGCGCGTCGATCTCGAGCGGCGCGAGCTCGTGCAGCTCGAGCAGCTCCGTGAGCTCGAGCCGCCGGATCGTCCCGGACGCCTCGGCCGACTCGAGGAGCGGACGAAGCTCCTCGTGCTCGAGCACGTTTTCGACCACGTCGACAGCCACGACCGATAGGCGTGTTCCGCATGCCCCTGGTGTCCAAACCCGCTACCTGCCGTCTCCTCGGCCCTCCAGACCGACGCACGATAAGCGTGATTATGTCGAGTCGGCACGAGACGGCTACCGTGTCGCCGTGAAGGGCCTCGTCCCCCTCCTCGGGCTCGCCCTGCTGCTGCGGGGCACGGCCGAGGCGGAAGTACTCGGGTCTTCGGGTCCGGAGGTCGCTGCGAACGAGCCGGTGCAGGGGCTCGTTGCCGGCTTCGTGACGGGCGCGGCGCAGCTGCCCGCTGTCCCCGCGATGCGCGTGACCGTCGACTTCACCCTCCGCGGCCGCGTCGACGTCGCGGCGGGCGGCGGCGTCTCGCTCTACGAGGAGCAGGCCGGGCAGACCCGACGCCTCGTCGGCGAGTTCCCGCTCGACGAGCAGGGCCTGTTCAACGCCGCGGTGCCCCTCATCCCGGGCTTCTCGTATCGCGTCGTCTACGTGAACCCTGCGACCGGGGTTCCCTACGCTCGCCTCGTCCGGCCCTAAAAGGTGGCGTCCCGGACGCCGCTCGCGATCAGGAGCAGGACGATCGCCGCGACGATCAGCCGGTAGACGACGAACACGCTGTAGTCGTGGCGGCGCACGTAGCCGAGCAGAGCCTGAATCGCGAGCAGGCCGCTACCCGCCGCCGCGAGCGTGCCGACCAGGAACGGACCCTCCCACCCCGACGGCAGGTCGCCGAGCAGGACGTCGGTGACGCCTTCGAGCAGGACGGCGCCGAGGACGATCGGCGCGAGGAGGAGGAACGAAAGCCTCGCGGCCTCGTCGCGCGTCAGCCCAAGGAATCGCGCCGCGGAGATCGTGATGCCCGAGCGCGACACGCCGGGCATCAACGCGAGGGCCTGTGCGCAGCCGATCCCGAAAGCGCCCCAGAGCCCGACCTCGTCCATCGCCTTCCGCTCCGGCCGCCGGTCCGCGAGCCACAGCACCCCCGCGAACACCGCGAGGAAGATCGCGATCTGCCACGGCTCGCCGAGGTGCTTCGCGATCAGCGACTCTCCGAGGGCGCCGACGAGCGCGGCCGGCGCGGTCGCCACGACGACGACCCACGCGGTCCGCTCGGCGGGCGTCCGGATCCGCCTCCGCGCGATGCTGCCGGCGAGCGCCACCGCCAGGTCGACGATTTCGCGCCGGAAGTACGCGATCACGGCGACAAGCGTGCCCAGATGGAGCGCGACGTCGAAGGTCTGGTTGAACGCGTCGTGCTGCTCGAGATAGGTCCAGTCCCCGAGCCACGGCACGAGGATCAGGTGGCCGGAGGACGAGACCGGCAGCAGCTCGGTCAGCCCCTGGACGATCCCGAGGACGAATGCCTGCCAGTCGGGCAGCGCGCCCTTCGCCTCCCCCACACCGAGCAAGGTCAGGACGGCGGCGAGCGCGAGCAGAGTCGCAGCGGTGGTGACAGTTGCGGCGCGGCTCATGCGGCGAACGATCCTACGGTGTAATGTCCCGCGTCCAGCTGTCCACAGGCTTTCCCACAAGTTGGAAGAAAAGCTGTGGAATTGTGGATAGTTGAATTATCCGCAAATAGCGGCCACGACGATTTTCGACCTCTTGAACCGGGACACGTCCCCGGTTACCTTCCCTCTTGCGCCGAGCACGGAGCGCAAGTAGGTCGAAACCGCTCCCGGTGGCAGTAGGCGAAAGCCGAAAGCCAGCGGGGACGGTGGACGAAAGTGAAACCGGCTCGGCGAATACTTTCGGGGCGAGGGTTCTTCGGGACACTCGCCCCGAACGTTTTTCTACGATCACGCCATGCACCTGCGCGCACCGAGCATCGACAAAGGCGTGTCGGCCTTTCTCTGGGCATTTTTCTTCTTCCTCTACCTCTTCCTCGGGATGCTCGCGGTCGGCATCGCCAAGGGGAACGCGTTGATCTTCAGCGCGCTCGCGGGGCTCGGGATCTTTCTCTACATCCGGATCTTCGGCGAAGAGACGCAGCGCCGATAGTCGCGCAAGTCACGAGTCCGCTGACGCGAACTCGTGACGCACAAGACCCCTAACGGCGGCCGCCTCGCGGTCGCTCGCGCAGGATCTCCCCCAGGCGTCTAGGAGAGTCGGTAGAACGCGGGCGCCGGTTCGAGAGGGCGCCGATCAGCAACCGGGCGAGCGATTCGCCCACGAGTCGCTCCAGCCGCTCACGGGCCGTCGGACGCCGGTGCTCCGTGTCGAGCGCTTGACAATGGTCGAGCAGGAGCTCAGCTCCCCGCCCGCGGATTTGCGGCTCTGCGGCGGTCACGCCACTGGTATCGGCGCGCGCTCGCGCCCGGCTCATCCCTCGCTTCGGGCTAAAGGCGAAGCCGGCGGGCGTCGAACTCGCTCGACCCCAGAAACGAGCGGAACTCCTCGACGACCGGCTCCTCCCAAAAGACGTGCCGGACGACTCCCACCTCGGTGTCGTTGTGGAACGGCAGGTCCACGTGGCTCGTCGTCACGAGGTTGACCGACGTCCGGGCGCAGGCCGGGCAGCGCACCGCGAGGCCAACCGTCCCGTCGGCCGTGGCGAGCAGGACGAAGGATGACGGGAAGACCGGGCGCGGCCGCTCTTCCGGCAGGCAGAAGAAGCTCCACGGCCACTCCCCCGCCTGGATCCGCCGCGCCGCGAGGTCGCCGAACTCGTCGGCCGAGTCCTCGAGCCTCGCGGTCATCAGGTTGAAGAAGCGCTCGCCGCCGAAGCCGAGCGGCGCCCAGTCGAGCTCGTCATGGGTGACGAGCCCCGGGTGCTCCCCGCCGCAGGAACACACGAACGTGACGCGGTAGACGACGGGGTGCGCGGTTCCCTCCAACCGCTCGAGGGAGCGGAACGCGGACAGCGTGACCGACGTCTCGCCCCGCACCGGGCACGAGAAGCCGTACCGGCTGGTCAACGCGTCGTACATGCGCTTGACCAGTTTTATCGGCAGGTCGGACGCCGAGCGCGAGCCTTCGGTCAGTACTCGATGAGCGAGTAGAACGCGTAGCGCGAGAGCCGCTCGCGGCCCCCGAGGAACGTCAGGTCGATGATGAAGCAGACGCCAGCGACCTCCCCGCCCATCTGCTCGACGAGGCCCGCGATCGCCTCGACCGTTCCGCCCGTCGCGAGGACGTCGTCGTGGATCACGACGCGCGCTCCGTCGCCGATCGCGTCGGCGTTCAGTTCGAGCGAGTTCTGCCCGTACTCGAGCGCGTAGGTTGCGCTCACGGTCTCGGGTGGGAGCTTGCCGGGCCGGCGCGCCGGGATGAAGCCGCAGCCGACCTCGTTCGCGACGGCTGCACCGAGCCAGAAGCCTCGTGCCTCGGCCCCCAGTACGAGGTCGGGCTCCTGCTCGCGCGTCCACGACGCGAGGTCGCTGATCGCCTGCCCGAGCGCAGCGGGGTCTCGGAGAAGCGGCGAGATGTCCTTGAACCCGACCCCGGGCTCGGGCCAGTCGGGGATCTCGCGGATTCGAGACTTCAGGTCGATCGCCGCCATCAGCGCGCGGCGAACTCTCTCAGATCGCGGAGGAACAAGAGCTGGGCCAGCTCCTGCGCCGCCTCGGCGAGCGCCTCGAGCTCGCGAAGCCCTTCCTGCCTGCGCTCGGCGTTTCGCGCACGGAGGGCCGGCGCGACCACAGACTCGAGCAGGCTCGCCTCGCGGTCGGCGGCGGTGCGGAACGTGCGCAGGTGCCGGGCGCTGATCCCGTAGTCGGCGAGCCGCCCGCACGCGATCGCGATCCCGGCGTCGGTCTCCGAGTAGCGCTTCTTCCGGGCCTCGGTCCGCGGGGCGAGCAGCCCATATTCCTCGAGCTCGCGCGCAAGGTCGCCCGAGATGCCGGCCCGCGCGCACAACTCGTCGAGCTCGAAGTCGTCCTCCCGGTCGGAGAGCGTTGCGGCCCGCTTGCGCTTCCGATCCTTCGCGGACGGGGTCGAGAGCTCCTGCCGGATCACCCGGAGCGGCAGGAACTCGTCGCGCTGCAGGGCGAGGATCCGCCGCAGCCGCTCGACGTCGTCCTCGCCGAACAGCCGGTACCCCCCGCGCGTGCGGCGCGGCGAGATCAGGCCCTGGTCCTCGAGGTAGCGGATCTTCGAGATCGAGACGTCGGGGAAGTCGTTCTTGAGCTGCTCGCAGACCGCGCCGATCGTCAGCAGTGCCCGTGCGCGGGAGGCTGTCTTCGCAACGCTCATCGCGAGAGGTAAGTCAGCCGGTATTTGCCGATCTGGAGCTCGTCCCCGTCTTCGAGCTCCGCAGACTCGACGCGCTTCTTGTTCACGAAGGTGCCGTTCAGGCTGCCCTCGTCGTCGATGCGGAACGCCTCGCCCGTCTTGACGATCACCGAGTGCTTGCGCGAGGCCGTGACGTCGTCGAGGAAGATCTCGCAGTCGGGGGAGCGACCGATCGTCGTGTTGTCTCGCTCGAGCGAGAACGTCTCGCCGGCGCGGCCGCCGCCGGACCGCACGATCAGGGCGGGCCCGTCGATTCCCTCCGGGAGCCCCGAACCGTCCTCCTCTGCCTCCTCGGGCGTGAAGGTCATCGTCGTCTCGGACTCGTCGGGCCGAACGAGGTGAGCCCCGCAGCGCGCGCAGAAGTTCGCGGCCTCAGGGTTCTGGAAGCCGCACTCGGGACAGTAGATGTGACTCAAGCGGCGGGATCCTTGATGGACGGCGAGCCCTTCTGCGACAGGATGTCGGTCAGCGCGTCCAGGTCGACGTGCCCGGTGTCACCCGCTTCGACCGACTTCCGGAGCCGCGCCGTCCGCTCGGCCCGCAGGATGTCGATCCGCCCCTGGATCAGGCGGCGCCTGTACGAGATGTCGCTCTCCTCGCGTTCGAGCTCCTCGATCAGCTCTCTCAGATCCTCGTCGGCGAGCGAGGCGAAGTCCGGCAGTGGTTCCATGGCGCTCATTTCAGCAGTCCCTCCTCGAGGGGTCAACCTGAACTTGAGACTTTAGTTCATGCGCCGACCGGAGATTCCTCCGCAGCGAGGATCTGCTCCACGATCGACCGGAGCTCGGCGGCCAGTTCCCGCGACTCCTCCTCGCTCCGCCCCTCCGCGTAGAGGTGGACGACGGGCTCGTCGGGGTCCGGGAGCACCTGCGCCGAGCCTCGTTCGTCGAAGACCTTGATCCCGTCGGTCAGGTCGACCTCGCGCCCCTCCAGCCGCTCGTGGAGGACGCGCATCACCGTCCCCTTCAGGGCCCACGGACAGTGCAGCCGCTCGTGGACGAGCGAGGACTCCGGGAGCGAGGCCACGAGCTCCGAGAGCGGCCGCTCGACCGGCGCGAGCAGCTCCAGGAGCTTCACCAGGCTTGCGACCGCGTCGTAGCCCGGCAGGAACTCGGGAAAGACGTAGCCGCCGCCCACGGCGCCGGCGAAGATGAAGCCGTCGGTCGAGGCCGTCTTCGTGAGCTCTGCGAGCGAGGCGGGGGTGCGGACGATCTCGAGCCCGCTGCCCTCCAGGAGCTCCTCGACCCGGCTCGTCACGGTCACCGGAAACGCGAGCTTGCCTACCCTGCCGTCCGAGCCTAGGAGCTGCAGGAAGAGCAGCAGCGCGCGGTCGAGCGGGATCTCCTGCGCCTGCTCGTCCACTAGATGGAGGCGCTCGGCTCCGCGGTCGAAGACGACGCCGAGGTCGGCCCCGAGCGCGGCGACGAGCCGCTTCGTCTGCTCGACGAGCTCCGGCAGGTCCGCCCCACCCTCGTCGCGCTCGGTGATGAACGCGTGCGCGGCGACCGCCTCGACCCCAAGCGGGCCCAGCACGAGGGGAAGCACGAACGACGCCGCGGAATAGCCGTAGTCGACGACGATCCGGAAGCTCCGTGCGCGGATCGCCTCGATGTCCAGCGAGTCGAGCAGGTCGGTCGCGTAGCTCTCACGCACGCGCGCCGGGTACGCGATCGAGCCGACCTCGTTGAAGCCGACGCGTCGGAGCTCGCCGCGGGAGAAGTGCTTCTCGATCTCCTTCTGGAGCGCGGGCGTGAGCGAGATGCCCGGGGGTTCGTGGAATTCGATCCGAACGACTTCGGGGTCGGTGGGGTGCCTCGTGACGTGGACGCCCGCCTCGTACCCCTCCATCTTGAGGAGGTGCCGGCTCACCGCCGCCGGGAGCACGCGCAGGTCGGCGACGTTGACGCCGGACGCGGTCAGCCCCGTGATCACGGCGCGCTTGATCATGCGGCACGCGGGCGAGGAGTCCCTGCTCGCGACGACACGCGACCCCTTCTTCAGCGCGGTCCCGAGAGCGGTCGCGAGCCGGATCGCAGTCTCCGGCGTGAGGTCGACGTTGACGCGACCCGAAACGCCCCACTGGTCGAACAGCCGCGACGACACGCGCGACTCCCAGATCAAGCTCTCGTGGATGAGCGCCCCGGACTCGATCTCCTTGTACGGATAGATGCGGACGCCCGGCTGGAGCACGCTCTCCTCGCCGATCGTCACCTCGTCCCCCACCGCGACGCCTTCTCCGATCCTGACGTGCGCGCGGATGTCGCATGAGCGCCCTACGATCGCGCCTTCGATCACCGCCGCTCGCCCGACGTGCGTGCCGGAGTCGATCACGCTGTGCGTCGTTCGCGCGTTCTCGCGCAGGGTCACGTTCGCGGACAGCACCGAGTAGGGGCCGACGGTGGCCTCGGGGAGGATCCGACAGTAGTTGCCGATGAACGCCGGTCCCTGGACTGCGCCGAGGTCGTGCAGGTCGACGCCCTCACCGATCCACACGTTTCCGCGCAGGCGGATCCCCGGAACGTTCAAGCGAACACGCTCGTCGAGCGCGTCGGCGTTCGCCTGGCGGTACTGCTCGAGGTTCCCGATGTCCTGCCAGTAGCCCTCGAACACGTGGCCGTACAGCGGCCGTCCCATCTCGAGCAACAGCGGGAAAAGCTCCTTCGAGAAGTCGTAGGGCCCGCCGTCCGGGATGTGCGTGAGCACCTCCGGCTCGAGGATGTAGATGCCGGTGTTGATCGTGTCGGAGAAAACCTGGCCCCACGACGGCTTCTCGAGGAAGCGCTCGATGCGCCCGTCCTCGTCGGTCACGACGATCCCGAAGTCCAGCGGGTTATCGACCGACTTCAGCCCGATCGTCACCGCTGCGCCCCGCTCGCGGTGGGCGACGAGCATCGCGCCCAGGTCGACGTCGCACAGCGCGTCGCCCGAGATGACGAGGATCGGCTCGTCGAGTCGTCGCGTCGCGAGCCGGACCGAGCCGGCCGTGCCGAGCGGCGTCTCCTCGACCGAGTACGAGATGTTGACCCCGAGCGACTCGCCGTCGCCGAAGTACGAGCGGATCGCCTGCGGCAGGAACGCAACCGTGATGGTCACGTCTTCGAAGCCGTGTTCCTTCAGCAGCTCGACGATGTGCTCCATGCACGGCTTGCCGACGATCTGCACCATCGGCTTCGGCTGATTCGACGTGAGCGGACGGAGGCGTGTTCCCTCTCCGCCGGCCATGACCACCGCCTTCACGTGCATACCTCGCGTCGTGCCTTCAGCACGTATTGCGCAGCCGCGAGCAGCGCGAGGCCGAGCCCCGTCCAGAAGAGCCAGAGCGGCCAGCGCGTCCCGTCGTGGGTGACCATCGTCAGCCCGAGCGACGCGTAGAGCACCCAGGTCGCGAGCTTGCCGAGACGATTCACCTCGAAGTCGTAGCCGCGCGGCACGAAGAGTTTGTACCCGCCGAGGAGCAGAACATCCCGGGCCAGGACGACCGCGAGCGCGACGAGCGGCAGCCGGCCTTCCACCCAGAGCAGGAGCACCGCGGCGTCGATCATCAGCCGATCGGCCAGCGGGTCGGCCACCTTGCCGAACGCGGACTCGACGTGCCAGCGTCGCGCGAGGAAGCCGTCGATCTGGTCGGTGATCCCGGCCGCAGCGAAGACGAGTGCTGCCGGCCAGCTGTAGCCCTGGTCGGCCCCGATGATCAGGACGACGAAGACGGGGATCAGCCCCAGCCGCAGGATCGTGAGCGCGTTCGGTACCTGCGCCAGCGGGCGCGAGACGGCGCGCGTGGCCATATCGGAGAGGATAGTCCTCGCCGTGAAGCTCCCCGGGTTCGTCAACGCCCACTCCCACGCCTTCCAGCGCGCGCTCAGAGGGCGCACCGAAGGGGGCGACTTCTGGGCCTGGCGGCAGCTGATGCTCGAGGAGGCGTCCCGGCAGACGCCGGAGCTCGTCAGGGAGTCCTACGCGCGGGTCTACCGGGAGATGCGCGGGTCCGGCTTCACGGCGGTCGGTGAGTTCCACTACCTCGGGCTCGCCGAGGGCCGCGGGGCGGCCGAAGCGGCGGAGGAAGCGGGCGTGGAGCTCGTGCTGCTCCACGTCGCGTACGCGCGCGGGGGGATCGAGCGCTTCCGGCAGGGCTCTGTCGCGGCGTACCTCGACGAGCTCGGGCAGCTGCGCGAGGCGGGCATCCGGGTGGGTGTCGCTCCACACTCGGTGCGCGCGTGCCCCGCAGACTGGCTCGAGGAGCTCGGTGCCTACGCCGAACGCGAGCGACTGCCGCTGCACGTGCACGCCGACGAACAGCCGCGCGAGATCGAGGAGTGCGTTGCCGAGCACGGCATGCGACCGATCGAGTTGCTCGCGCGCACGGGCTGTCTCGGCGAGCGGACGACCGTCGTGCACGCGACCAACGCGAACGGCGCGGAGCTGGACCTGCTCGCCGACGCGGGCGCGCGGATCTGCGTCTGCCCGACGACGGAGGCGAATCTCGGCGACGGCTTCCTGCCGGTCGAGCGCGTGCGCTCGCGCGGGATCGCGCTCTGCATCGGCTCGGACTCGAACGTCCGCATCGACCCGCTCGAGGAGATCCGCGAGCTCGAAGGAATCGCGCGGCGGCAGAGCGGACGGCGGAACGTGATCCCGCTCGACGACCTGCTGCGCATCGGCCGCGAGGAGGGCGCACGGTCGCTCGGGCTCGACGCGTGGCCGGAGGTCGAGGTCGACCTCGGTCACCGGTCGCTCGAGGGCGTCGAGGGCGAGGACGTGGTCGCCGCCGTCGTGTTCGGAGCCTCAGCCGACGTCTTCGATTCAGAGGCGTGAGAGCCTCGGGGAACGCCGCAGATCCCCGAGGCAGAGCTAGGACTCCTTCGCGGCGCGGATCTTGCGCCACGGTGGTTGAGCAGCGCCCGGACCGGGCACGAAAGTGGCGTTGCTACTGCGGCGCGTGAGGGGGCCTCTGGCCGCCTGGCCGCAGGGCGTCCAAGCCCCCTCTCCTATGGCCGAAGTCGGGGCGCCGAGATTCGAACTCGGGACCTCCAGTCCCCCAGACTGGCGCGCTAACCAGGCTGCGCCACGCCCCGTCGGCGCTTAGGTTAGCCGAATCCCGATCCGATCCGCCCAGAGTTGACCGAGAACGCTCTGTCTACCGCTGGTCGACCGCGGCAACGGCGAGGCGGGTTGGGAGGGTCGTAGAGCGTTGCCGCGCGGCCGACAGAGGCGGCGCTCAAAGAGCTCCGAGTTCTCGCAGGTCACTCGAGGAGGAGTGCCGACCTCAGCCGAGCGGGCGGCGTGGAAACTTCTCACTGAGCGACGACGAGCTCGTGCAGCGGGCCTATGACATCGCGTCATGCAGCGAGGACAACCAGGGATTCGCCCGCCCTCGGCTTCAACACCGCAGTAGGGTGCAACGCTCTCGGGTAGCCCGGATCGTGGTCAATCGGCGCAGGCGCGCCGTCCGCCGCGATAAGTTCAATTCCGCCCTGAGTGTCCATCCCGGTTAGGAGAATCCAGACATGGCTCTGACTCAGACGCAGCTCGCCGACGCAATCGCGGAACGCGCCGATCTGACACGCGCGGACGCGAAGAAGGCCCTCACCGCCCTGGAGGAGGTCATCCTCGAGCAGATCGGCGAGGCCGAGAAGGTCAAGATCGGCGGCGTTGTCCAGTTGACCGTCCGCCTGAAGCCCGCCCGCCCCGCGCGGCCAGGCCGGAATCCCGCGACCGGCGAGGAGATCACGATCTCCGCGAAGCCGGAGTCCGTCGACGTGAAGGCGCGGGCGCTGACGAAGGCGAAGGGCGCGCTGCCCTCCGTGCAGAAGGCGAAGCGGGTCCTCGGCTAGCCGAAGCGCTTGTAGAGCCGGTCGATCAGTTCCGGCATCGCCTCGAGCCGGTCGCTGATCACGCGCAGGCGGTACTCGCGGAAGTGCTCGGCCTCGACGCCGAGCGC
>JACCTU010000154.1 GCA_013812235.1 Actinomycetota bacterium
AAGCGCTCTGCCGCCGCGTGATCGTCATCCACCACGGGAAGATTCTCTTCGACGGCGAGCTGGCGAGGCTCGGCGACGACCTCGCGGCCTGGAAGACGATCGACGTCGAGCTCGAGGACGGCGCGGCCGATCTTTCGGCCTACGGCGACGTTGTCGAGAGCGAGCCCGGCCGCGTGAAGCTGCGCGTGCCGAGAGCGGAAACCGCGCGTGTGACCGCGCGGCTGCTCGCGGAGCGGGACGTCGCCGACCTCACGGTCGAGGATCCGCCGATCGAGGACGTGATCGAGCTCGTCTTCGCGCAGGAGCGCCCGTGAACGGCAAGGCGGGCGCCGTTCGCTCGATGTTCGACTTCTACGTGACGCGTGGGCGCACGCAGATCCAGAGCGAGTTCCAATACCGCGCGGCCACGTACTTCTGGATGATCGGGATGCTCGCCGAGCCGATCGTCTACCTCGTCGTCTGGACGACGATCGCGGAACAGCAGGGCGGCTCGGTGCAGGGGATCACGACCGGCGAGTTCGCCGCCTACTACATCGTCTGGACGCTCGTCCGGAACATGAACATCGTCTTCACGCCGTACGGCTGGGAGTGGCGGATCCGCGAAGGTCAGCTCTCCGCCGCGCTGCTGCGGCCGCTCCACCCGCTCCACGACGATCTCGCAGGGTTCGCCGGCTGGAAGCCGGTCGTGATCCTGCTCTGGCTGCCCGTCGCCGCGGTTCTGTGGATCGCGTTCGACCCCGTGCTCGCCCCCACCCTTCTCGAGGCGTGCGTCTTCTTCTTCGCGATCTGGGGTGCGTATCTGATCCGGACGATGTTCATGTCGACGCTGGGGATGATCACGTTCTGGACGACGCGCGTCAGCGCGATCTTCGAGCTCTTCATCGCGGCCGAGCTGCTGCTCTCCGGGCGGCTCGTGCCGATGCCGCTGATGCCGGACTGGGCACAGGACGTCGCCGGCTTCCTGCCCTTCCAGTGGTCGTTCTACTTCCCGATCGAGTCGCTCGTCGGCGACCTCTCGACGGGCGAGCTGCTCCGTGGGCTCGCGATGCAGGCTTTCTGGATCGCGGTGCTCACAGGTCTGACGCTCTTCGTCTGGCGCTTCGCAGTCCGGCGCTACTCGGCGGTAGGCAACTGATGCGCGCGGCGCGGCTCGGCTGGCTGTACTTCAAGCTCGGGTCGCTGACGGAGCTCCAGTACCGCGCGAACTTCTTCATCCAGTTGATCCAGTCCGCGGTCGCGGTCGGGACGGCCATCGTCGTGCTGAAGCTCGTCTACTCGCACACGAACGAGCTGAACGGCTGGAGCGAGCCCGAGCTGCTCGTCGTGATGGGCATCCAGATCCTGCTCGGGGGGGTGATCCGGATGAGCATCCAGCCGAACATGGAGCGCGTGATGGAAGAGGTGCGCGAGGGAAAGCTCGACTTCGCGCTGACGAAGCCCGAGGACTCGCAGGTCCTCGTCAGCGTTCGCGAGGTGCGCATCTGGCGGGCGGTGGACATCGTCTCGGGGGCGCTCGTGCTGGCCTACGGCGTCAACGGGCTCGACCGGAGCGTCGACGCAGGCGACGCCGCGCTGTTCGCCGCGATGCTCCTGGTCGGCGCGCTCACGATCTACTGCTTCTGGCTCTGCATCACGACCGGCGCTTTCTGGATCGTGAACACCTGGAGCATCATCGAGCTCTTCGACGGCGTCTATCAGACGGGGCGCTTCCCGGTTTCGATCTACCCGGGCTGGCTCCGGATCGGCGTCACGTTCCTCGTTCCGATTGCCTTCGCGATCACCGTACCGGCCGAGGCGGTCACGTCGCGGCTCGAGTGGTCGACGGTCGCGCTCGCCCTCGGCTTTGCGTCTTTGCTGTTCGCGTTCACGCGCTGGTGGTGGCGCTTCGGGCTGCGCCGCTACTCGGGCGCCTCCGCCTGAGCGTCGGCAGCCTCAGGCGCGCTGCGCGTCGTACGTGCCGAACTCCTCGCGGAGGACGCCGCTGATCTCGCCGACCGTCGCCCGCGCTCGCAGGGCCTCGCGCATCGCGGGCAGGAGGTTGTCCGTCCCCTGCGCGACTCGCCGCACCTCGGCCAGCGTCCGCTCCACGTCCTCGGCGCTGCGCTCGGCACGCACGCGCGCGGTGCGCTCAAGCTGCCGCTGTTCCGCGGCGGGATCGAGCCGGTACAGCTCGATCGGCTCTCGCTCCTCTTCCACGTAGTGATTGACGCCGACGAGGACGCGATCGCCGCGCTCGATCTCCTGCTGGTAGCGAAACGCCGACTGCTCGATCTCGCCCTGGACGAAGCCTTGCTCGACCGCTGCGACGGCCCCGCCGAGCTCGTCGACGCGCGCGATCAGCTCGCGCGCACGCGCCTCGAGCTCGTCGGTAAGCGCCTCGATGAAGTACGCGCCGCCGAGCGGGTCGGCGGTGTCGGTGCCGCCGGCCTCGTGCGCCAGGAGCTGCTGGGTGCGCAGCGCGATCTTCGCCGAGCGCTCCGACGGCAGCGCGAGCGCCTCGTCGTAACCGTTCGTGTGGATCGACTGCGCGCCGCCCGCAACCGCCGAGAGCGCCTGGATCGCCACGCGCACGATGTTGTTCTCCGGCTGCTGCGCGGTCAGGGAGGAGCCGCCCGTCTGCGCGTGGAAGCGGAGTGCAACTGCGCGGGGGTTCGTCGCGCCGAAGCGATCGCGCATGATCTCCGCCCACAGGCGCCGCGCCGCCCGGAACTTCGCGACCTCCTGGAAGAAGTGGTTGTGCGCGTTGAAGAAGAAGGACAGGCGCTCGCCGAAGTCGTCGGGCGAGAGCCCGGCGTCGACCGCTGCCTGGCAGTACGCGATCCCGTTGGCGAGCGTGAACGCCAGTTCCTGAACCGCGGTGGAGCCCGCCTCCCGGATGTGATATCCGGAGATCGAGATCGTGTTCCAGCGCGGCAGCTTCTCCGCGCAGTACGCGAACAGATCGGTCGTGATCCGCATCGACGGCCGCGGCGGGTAGATGTAGTTCCCGCGAGCGCAGTACTCCTTGAGGATGTCGTTCTGCACCGTGCCGCGCAGCTGCGTCGGGTCGACGCCCTGCTCCTCCGCGACGAGCTCGTAGAGCAGGAGCAGGAGAGCCGCCGGTGCGTTGATCGTCATCGAGGTCGAGACGTCGCCGAGCGGGATGCCCGCGAAGAGCAGCTCCATGTCCGCGATCGAGTCGATCGCGACGCCTGTGCGCCCGACCTCGCCCTCCGCTCGTGGGTCGCCCGAGTCGTAGCCGAGCTGCGTCGGGAGGTCGAAGGCGACGCTCAGGCCGGTCTGGCCGCGCTCGAGCAGGTAGCGGAAACGCTCGTTCGTCTCCTCCGCCGAGCCGAACCCGGCGTACTGCCGGATCGTCCACGGGCGGCCGCGGTACATGTCCGGGTAGGGGCCGCGCGTGAAGGGGAACTCGCCGGGAAGCTCCAGCTCTCTTTCGACGTCGTCGGCCGTGTAGACCGGCTTGACCTCGATCCCGGAGTCGGTTTCGCGCGAGTCGGTCGCCACGCGCCCATCGTAGAGACGGAGAGGCGCCGGGACCCCGATCCTCGCAACCCCGTGGTGCCGGCTGGGCCGGCAAGCCCTGGCGAGAGCCGGCGCCTCCCCGATCTGGCGTTGGTACCCGCGCTTTCCACGTTTAAACCGATATATCGCTCCTAGTACGCTTGGCCGGTGCGCGTGGTCGTGAAGCTCTTCGCGGCGCTCCGGGAGCGTGCCGGGAGCGGCGAGCGCCCGCTCGAGCTCGCCGACGGGGCGCGGGGCTCCGACGTGTGGGCCGCCCTCGGGCTCGGCGAGGAGCCGGCCGGGCTCCTCTACGCGGTCAACCGCGAGTACGCCGAGCGAGACCGGGCACTCGCGGACGGCGACGAGGTCGCGCTGATCCCGCCCGTCTCCGGCGGGGCGTTCGTCGTGACGGAGGAGCCACTCTCGCTCGAGGCGGTCGTCGCGGAGGTCGAGGACGAGAGCGCGGGCGCCGTCGCGACGTTCACGGGGACGGTGCGCCGCGAGTCACGGGGCAGGACCGTGCAGCACCTCGAATACGAGGCGTACGCGGAGATGGCGGAGACGGTGATGGTCGGCCTGGCCACCGTGCTGAAGGCGCGCTACGACGTGCACGAGATCGCGATCCACCATCGGGTCGGGCTTGTCAGGATCGGCGAGGCCTCCGTCGTGATCGCGGTGTCGGCGCCGCACCGCGCGGACGCGCTCGCAGCGTGCAAGGACGCGATCGAGGCGCTCAAGGAGACGGTGCCGCTCTGGAAGAAAGAGGTGTACGAGGGCGGCGAAGAGTGGATCGGCAGGGGAAGCTAGTACGCTACTCGCCAACCTCGAGCTGCCCGGCGACATAGAGCGCGGTCAGCGGGGGGTCGTTGAAACAGGTGAGAGCGTATGTACCGGCGTTGACGTCGGCTGGTAGAGCGCTGCTCTTCCCGGGAGGAGCGCCGACCCGGACCACCTGCGAATAGAAGGCCGGCGCGCCGAGAATCTCTGCCCTTTGCCGGATCCGCCCGCGCTCCTCGTCGGCGTACGCCTCGAGGTCGTCGATCGTCGCGCCCGGGGAGACTCTGCCGAGGGCGAAGGCACCTTCCTTCGAGCTCTGGTTCTCGACCTCGATCGTGAACATCCCCGCCGCCGGCGTCTCGTCCCCTTCGTACGTGCAACCGGTATCGGTCAGCGTGAGGCGCATTTCACCGGTGCCTCCACCGCCGCAGGTAGCCAAGAGCACGGTCGTTCCGACGGCCACGAAGGTCCTGGCCACGCGTCTTCCGGGTGGATACATGCTTCACAGCACGATAAGGCTTCGGTGCGGATCGGCGGCTTTCCGCTACAACGAGACGGTGAGCGATTACCGGCAAGAGGAACGTGAGGACGCCGTGGACTGGGCGGCGCGGTCGCGCGAGGCCGAGGAGGAGTACAACCTCTCGCAGCTCCGCGGCTACGAGCCCGTGCATCCAGAGCCGGGATGGCGCTCCGTCGCGCGCAAGCTGTGGGTGCCGATCGCGTTCCTCGGCGCACTCTTCTGGAAGTTCAAGGCAGCCGTCTTCGTCGTCTTCAAGTTCAAGTTCGTCGGCACGGCGCTCTCCGGGCTCGTCTCGATCGCGGCCTACGCCCTCCTCTGGAGCTGGTGGTTCGCCGTCGGGCTCGTCGTGCTGCTGTTCGTCCACGAGATGGGCCACGTGCTCGAGGCGAGGCGCCAGGGCCTGCCGGTGAGCGCGCCGATGTTCATCCCGTTCCTCGGCGCGCTGATCACGCTCAAGCAGCTCCCCGACGACGTGTGGCGCGAGGCGCGTGTCGCGCTCGCCGGCCCGATCGTCGGAACGCTCGGGGCGTGCGTGTTCTGGGCGATCGGCGCGGCGACCGACCGGGACTTCTTCACCGCGATGGCGTACGTCGGGTTCTTCCTGAACCTCTTCAACCTGCTGCCGATCGTGCCGCTCGACGGCGGCCGCGCGGTCGCGGCGCTGCACCCGGCGTTCTGGCTCGTCGGCCTCGCCGCCCTCGTTGTGCTGATGATCGTCGCGCCGAACCCGATTTTGATCCTCGTCCTGATCATCGGCGGCATGGAGCTCTGGAACCGCTGGCGGCACCGAGGCAGCGAGGAGGCGAAGGCGTATTACACGATCTCGCGCGGGCAGCGTCTCGCCGTCGCGGTCGT
>JACCTU010000045.1 GCA_013812235.1 Actinomycetota bacterium
GGGAAGCCGGCCTCCGCGGCGACGCGCGCTGCCCCGACGGCGCCGGCCGCGGGACCCGAGACGAGAACGAGCGCGGGATGCGCCGCTGCTTCGTCCACCGTCGCGACACCGCCGGAGGAGCGCATCACGAGCGGTTCCGGCAACCCCGCCGCGACCGCCGCGGTCGCAAGCCCGCGCAGATAGCGCGACGTGACGGGGCCGAGGTAGGCGTCGGCGGCCGCGGTCGACGCCCGCTCGTACTCCCGGAACTCCGGAGCGATTTCATGCGACGCCACGACGTGCACACCCGGCATCCGGCGGCGCAGCTCCTCCGCGACGGCACGCTCGTGCTCGGGATGGCGATACGCGTGCAGCAAGCACACCGCGACCGCCTCCGCGTCGAGCTCCCGTAGGGAGCTCAGGTCGAGCGGCTCCAACACGCCGTCAGGCCCCATTCGCTCACGCACGCCGACGCAACGCTCGAGCGGCACCAGCGCCTCGGGATGCGAAGCGCACAGCCGATACAGATGTGCACGCGTCTGCCGCCGCAGGTGCAGCAGGTGCTCGAAGCCCGCCGTACCGACGAACGCCGTGCGGGCGCCCTTGCGCTCGAGCAGCGCGTTCGTCGCAACCGTCGTACCGTGGCTGAAGCGCTCGACCGACTCCGCGCCTACGGCCCGCGCCGCCGCAACGACCGACTCCTCCTGGCGACGCGCGGTCGAGACCTTCGCCGTGCGCAGCTCACCACCGTCGAGCAGCACGGCATCGGTGAACGTGCCCCCCACATCGACGCCGAGGATCTGCACTAGGCGAGTCGCGACGCGAGCGCCGACGCGTTCAAGTGCGCCACGGCCGCGATCGAGATCATCGGGTTCACCCCTGACGCGGTCGGGAATGTCGACCCGTCGCAGACGACGAGCCTTGCGACCTCCCACGTCTCGCCCGTCGGGTCGCACGCGGACCCCGCCGGTGATCCGCCCATCCGCGCGGTGCCCATGATGTGCGCCGAGGCGTAGAGCACACGGTTCGGATCCCAGCCGCGCGCGTCCGCCTCCGCGAGGAAGTGCCCGACGCCCCGCTCGCCCGGCTCCCACGACACGGGACGCGCGTGCGTCGACACGATCCGTCTTGCGCCGGCTGCTTCGAGGATGCGCGCGGCGCCGACGAATCCGGCGCGCAGATGGCGAAGGTCGTAGGGCGAGAGCCGGTACCGCGCCGACGGCTCACCGTCGCGCCCGACGACGACCTCACCTGCGTCCCGGTCGCGCACGAGCGGAAAGACGGGCGCGAGGTAGGGATAGCGCTTCGCCAGGTCGAGGCTTTCGCGCGCGCCGTCCCACTGGAGACCCGCACCGAAGAAGCCCGGGTGCACCGGCGCGGTCTCGTAGCGCACGCCGTACCCGCCGTCAAGCCGCGCGTGCTCCTCCGAGTAGCGCGCCTGCAACGTGCCCTCCCAGGACTTGATCGGCTCCTCGAACTCCCCCGCGACGAGCGTGACCGGGTGAAAGCGCAGGTTCTGACCGATCGCCGCGTTCGCGAGTCCGGAGCGCCGGAGCAGCGCGGGCGTGTGGAACGCGCCGCACGCGACGACGACCGCACGGGCGCGCACCTGCACGGGACCGGCGTCAACCCCGACGGCCGCGCCACGCTCGACGAGCACGCGCTGTGCGCGCACGCCGACGAGCACGCGCGCCCCCGTCGCCGCCGCGTCGGCGAGCCACGTCTCGGCGGTCCCGCGCTTCGCGCCGAGCGCGCAACCGAAGCCGCAGTACCCGCAGACACCGTTCTGGTCGCAGCCCCTTACGTTCCGCGGCTGCGCGCCGACGTGCCAGCCGAGCGCTTCGGCGCCGCGTTCCAGCACGAGATCGCGCCCGGAAGCCGTGCCGTGATCCTCGTTGACGTCCATCCGCTCCTCGACTGCGTCGAAGCTGCGTGCGAACTCGTCGGACGTGAACGCGGGAACACCGTGCGCCGCCCACTCCTCGCGGACATCGTCCGGCGTGCGCAGCGCGGTCGTCCAGTTCACCGTCGTCCCGCCGCCGAGGCACCAGCCCGCGAGAAAGTCGAGCGACTGGTCCTCGGTCGCGGACGCGGCACCTTCGAGGTAGAGCCGCTGCAACGAGTCGATCTCTTCGCCGTTGAACGTGGCAGGCTCGCCCGCCTCGAGCACGACGACCTCGAGGCCCGCCGCGGCGAGCACTCCCGCCGCCGTTCCGCCACCCGCACCGGAGCCGACGACGCACACGTCGCAGTCGATGCGCAGATCGCCGTGCGCTCGCTCGGGCTCGAACGGCAGCGCCACACCCGTGCGTTCGAGCGCACCCGGATACCCGAGCGACGCCCGCGCCGGCCCGGGCAGTCCGAAGTAGTGGTGCAGCACCGCCTTGCGGAGCACCTTGTACGCCGATCGCTTGCGCTCGAGCGAGCTGTCGCGCCAGGAGCGCAAGACGCGCTCGCGCTCGGCAAGCGGCAGCGACGAGAAGCGGCGTGGTGGTCGCGCCGCGTGCTCCCACACCGAGAGCAGTCGGAGGATTTCCTGCACCTCTCCCTTGCGCGGATGTCGCTCGAAGGCGCCGACGATCTCGTCGGGCACGCCCGCCTCGCTCGCGGCCGGCAGTCCGTCGAGGCCGGGCGCGAACGTGTCGCAGATCGCAACGAGCGCGGCCCGCTGCCGGCGCGAGAGCTCCATTCGCGCCTACGCTAACGCGGTGGCGAGGGTCGAGCTGGAGTTGGTCGGCGCCGGCGGCGAGCCCGTCGACTTCTGGCGCACCGTCAACTCGCACGGCCTGAACGACCTCGTCCCGAACCAGATCGACTCCGTGGAGCGCACGCTCGAGCTCACGCTCTACCCCGGCCCGCAGACGGTGCTCGTCCGCAAGGCGGGGCCGACGAGCATGACCGTGGAGGGACGCGCGCCCCGGCGCGTGGCGGGCGCGGTGCGCCACGTCCTCCGGCTGGATGAGGATCTCTCGCCGCTCTACGCGCAGCTTGCAGAGGACCCCGCGCTCTCGTGGGCGTCCCAAGGTGCCGGCCGCTGGATGCGGAGCCAGTCGGTCTTCGAGGACGTCGTGAAGACGATCTGCACGACGAACTGCGCATGGTCGGGAACGGTGCGGATGGTCGGCGCCCTCGTCGACCGGCTCGGCGAGGAGTCCGATCAAGGGCGGCGCGCGTTCCCGACGCCCGAACGGATGGCCGGGAAGCCGGAGCGCTGGTACCGCGACGTCGCGCGCGCCGGTTACCGCGCGGCCTACCTCCGCTCACTCGCGCGCTCAGTCGCTTCGGGGGAGCTCGACCTCGAGGCGCTGGCAGCCGACCGCGAGCTCGAAGACGACGAGGTAGCCGCCCAGCTCCTCGAGCTGCCGGGCGTCGGTCCCTACGCCGCGGCGCACATCATGATGCTGATCGGCCGCTACTCCCGGCTCGTGCTCGACTCGTGGACGCGGCCGACATACGCGCGGCTGAACGGTCGCAAGGCCGCGGACGCGACGATCGAGCGGCGCTTCCGACGCTACGGGCAGTACGCCGGCCTCGCGTTCTGGCTTTTCCTGACGCGCGATTGGGTCGAAGACGACCAACGCTAGGCTGCGCGCGGAGCGGCATGGGCCCGGTGGCCCAGTTGGTCTTCAAAACCAATGCGGTCGTGCAACCCACGGCTCGGTCGGTTCGACTCCGGCGCCGCTCCGTACAAGGTTGTTGCTGCAACGACCAAGTCGGGAGGGAGCTCGGTGCGGTAGCGAGGTGAAACGCAGCCCGCGCTCGTCCGCGCCGTGATCCCCCGTAGACCTGTTTCCTCTCGCCGTGACCGTCCTGCAGTAGGCGAAGCTCCAGCAACGGGACTTGTCTCTCGGGATGCGTGTCCTAGACTCGGCGGGTGGTGATCTGCTCGAGCTGCGACAAGGAGAATCCGGACGGATTCGCGTTCTGCGGCTACTGCACGGCGCCGCTTGCCAAACAGCCGCCGCGACCCGCGCTCGAGGAGCGGAAGGTCGTCTCCATCCTCTTCTGCGACCTCGTCGGCTTCACCGCCGCCTCCGAACAGCAGGACCCGGAGGACGTGCGCGCCCGCATCCGTCCCTACCATGCGCGCCTGCGGCACGAGATCGAGCGCTGCGGCGGCACGGTGGAGAAGTTCGTCGGTGACGCGGTCATGGCCGTCTGCGGCGCTCCGGTGGCGCACGAGGACGACGCCGAGCGGGCGGTGCGGGCGGGGCTCAGCATCCTGGAAGCGATCGCGGAGCTGAACGAGACCGATCCCGACCTCGACTTGAAGGTGCGGGTGGGGATCAACACGGGCGAGGCGGTCGTCGCGCTCGGCGCCCGCCCCGAGCAGGGGGAGGGGCTCGTGACCGGCGACGTCGTCAACACGGCCGCGCGCATCCAGAGCGTAGCGCCGGTGAACGGGGTCGCGGTCGGCGAGCAGACCTACCGGGCGACGAGCCGGGTGTTCGAGTACGAGCCGCTGGTGCCAGTCTCGGTGAAGGGCAAGGCGGAGCCGCTTTCGCTCTGGCGGGCGATAGCGGCCCGCGCCCGCTTGGGTACCGACATCAGCCGTCCCTACAAGACGCCGCTTGTCGGCCGCGAGCTCGAGAAGCCGCTGCTGATCGGGACGTTCGAGCGGGCGGCGCAGCAGCGATCGGTGCAGCTGGTCACGGTCGTCGGCGAGCCGGGCGTGGGCAAGAGCCGGCTCGTCGCCGAGCTGCTCGCCTACATCGAGGCAAAGCCCGAGATAACCCGCTGGCGGCAGGGACGCTGCCTGCCCTACGGGGAGGGGATCACCTTCTGGGCACTGGGCGAGATCGTCAAGGCAGAGGCGGGCATCCTCGAGTCGGACTCGGCGGAGGTGGCGGCGGCGAAGTTGGAGGCGGCCGTCTCCCCCGAGGAGCCCGAGCGGCAGTGGCTGCTGCAGCGGCTCGCGCCGCTGGTCGGGGTCGAGGCGGCTTCGCCGGCCGAACGGCAGGAGCTGTTCACGGCCTGGCGGCGCTTCCTCGAGGGTCTGGCGGCCGCCCGCCCGAGCGTGCTCGTGTTCGAGGATCTGCACTGGGCAGACGAGGCGCTGCTCGCTTTCCTGGAGTATCTGGCCGAGTGGTCGCAGGGGGTGCCGCTGCTCGTGGTGTGCGCGGCGCGGCCGGAGCTCTACGAGCGCCGACCGGGCTGGGGTGCGGGGCAGCGCAACGCCCACACGATCAACCTCTCACCGCTCTCGGATCAGGAGACGGCCGAGCTCGTCTCCCACCTCATCACCACCACCGTCCTCAACCAGGAGCTCGAGCGGGCGATCCTCGAGCGGGCGGCAACCCGCTCTATGCGGAGGAGCTCGTGCGCCTGCTCGCCGACCGCGGCCTCGAACAGGGGGGAGACGCCCTGGCGGAGGCGGCGCTGCCCGAGAGTTTGCAGGCGCTGATCGCCGCCCGCCTGGACACGCTCTCGCCGGAGCGCAAGAGCCTGCTCCAGGACGCGGCCGTGCTCGGCAAGGTGTTCTGGGCGGGCGCCCTGGCCGAGATCGGCGGCAGCGACCCGGGCGAGCTCGAGCTGGCTCTACACGAGCTTGCCCGCAAGGAGCTCGTCCGCCCCGCAAGGACGAGCTCGATGGAGGGGGAGAGCGAGTACTCGTTCTGGCACCTGCTCGTACGCGACGTCGCCTACTCGCAGATCCCGAGGACAGAGCGGGCACGCCGTCACCGCTCTGCGGCCGCCTGGATCGAGCGCAAGGCGGGCGAGCGGGTCGAGGACCAGGCCGAGGTGCTCGCGCACCACTACCTGCAGGCGCTCGAGCTCGCCGAGGCGGTCGGCGAGCAGGCGCACGAGCTCCTCCGCATAGAGCGGGTTGCCGCCCGCCCGCTCGAGGATCGCCCGCTCGA